>JBFKMA010000055.1:0-10203 GCA_041630175.1 Albidovulum sp. | reverse complement strand
GGTGGCGGCCCGCATCCCGGTCCTTCCCTGGCAGATCGTCGCCACCGGAACCGGCGGAGATGCCGACGACCGGATGCCGAACGCCCCGGCTGCCGTCTACAGGCTGATCTCGGCGCTCGGCGATCTCAGGCTTTCGATCGTCGCCCTGGCCGCGAAAGGAAAACGCGCCGGGCGAACCCGGCGCGCGGCTTCCGAGAAGGCCTGACTTAGGCTCAGACCGACAGGCAGATGTATTTCATCTCGAGGTAGTCCTCGGTGCCGTGATGGCTGCCCTCGCGGCCGAGGCCGGACTGCTTGACCCCGCCGAAGGGCGCGACCTCGGTCGAGATCAGGCCGGTGTTGACGCCGACCATGCCGTATTCCAGCGCCTCCTGGACGCGGGTGATGCGGCCGATGTCGCGGGCGTAGAAATACGAGGCGAGGCCGAAGATCGTGTCGTTGGCGAGCGCGACCACCTCTTCCTCGGTCTCGAACCTGAAGAGGGGCGCGAGCGGGCCGAAGGTCTCCTCGGTCGAGACCTTCATCGCCGGCGTGATCCCGGTCACCACGGTCGGCTCGAAGAACGTGCCGCCGAGCGCGTGGCGCTTGCCGCCGGTCACGACCTTGCCGCCGCCGGCGAGCGCGTCGGCGAGGTGCTCCTCGACCTTCTCGACGGCGGATTCGTTGATCAAGGGGCCGGTGGTGACGCCGGCCTTGAGCCCGTCGCCGACATTGAGCTTGTTCACGGCCGCGGCGAGCTTCTCGGCGAAGGCGTCATAGACGCCGGCCTGCACGTAGATCCGGTTGGCGCAGACGCAGGTCTGGCCGTTGTTGCGGAACTTGGAGATCATCGCGCCCTCGACCGCCTTGTCGAGATCGGCGTCGTCGAAGACGATGAAGGGCGCGTTGCCGCCAAGCTCCATCGAGCATTTCATCACCTGGTCGGCGGCCTGGCGCAGCAGGATGCGCCCGACCTCGGTCGAGCCGGTGAAGGTCAGTTTGCGGACGATCGGGTTTTCGCAGAACTCCTTGCCGATCTCGGAGGAGCGCTTGGAGGTGATCACCGAGAACAGGCCCGCCGGCACGCCGGCGCGCTCCGCCAGAACCGCCATGGCCAGCGCCGAGAGCGGCGTCTCGGCCGCGGGGCGCGCGACGAAGCCGCAGCCCACGGCGAGCGCCGGGGCCACTTTCCGGGCGATCATCGCGTTCGGGAAGTTCCACGGCGTGATCGAGGCCGCGACCCCGATCGGCTGCTTGATGACCGTGATGCGCTTGTCGGGCTGGTGGCCGGGGATGGTCTCGCCGTAGACGCGCTTGGCTTCCTCTGCGAACCACTCGACGAAGGAGGCGCCGTAGAGGATCTCGCCCTTGGCCTCGGCCAGCGGCTTGCCCATCTCGGCGGTGAGGATCGCACCGAGATCGTCGGCATTGGCGACCATCAGGTCATGCCACTTGCGCAAAACGCCGGCGCGCTCCTTGCCGGTGCGCGCGGCCCAGTCCTTGCGCGCGGCCTCGGCGGCGGCGATGGCCCGGGCGGTCTCCTTGCGGGAAAGGTCCGGAACCGTGCAGATCACGTCGCCGCGGGCGGGGTTGGTGATCTCGAAGGTTGCGCCGTCGTCGGCGTCGATCCATTCTCCGGCGACATAGGCCTGGGTCGCCAGAAGCGACGGATCATTCAGAAGCGACCGGAGGTCGGTGACGGAATCGAGCATGGGAACCCCCTGTTTTGGTGATTTGATCAAATGCACGAGGCCGGGCCGGATGTCCAGCGCCCATGCGGGAAGAGGTGGTCGATGATGAGATATGACGAGGCCTTCGCGAATGCAAAGTTTATTCCGGGCGGCGCGGATTATCCGGCGCGCTGGGCGGCGCAGGCGGCGGCCTTCCGCGACGGGCTTGGCGCGCGGGCGCGGCTCGGCCTGCGCTACGGGCCGGCCGACGCTGGCTGTTTCGACCTCTTTCTGCCCGCGGCGGAACCGGCGGGGCTGATGGTCTTCATCCATGGCGGCTACTGGCTGCGCTTCGGGCCGCGCGATTTCTCGCATCTCGCCGCCGGCGCCCTGGCGCGCGGCTGGGCCTGCGCGATGCCGGCCTACACGCTCGCACCGAAGGTGCGGATCGCCGCCATCACCGCCGAGATCGCCGCAGCGCTGCCGGCGATGGCCGAGGCGGTCGCGGGCCCCATCGTCGTGACCGGCCATTCGGCGGGCGGGCATCTCGCGGCGCGGATGCTCTGCCGCGACGTCGCGCTGGCGGAGCCGGTCGCGGGACGGATCGCCCGCGTGGTGCCGATTTCGCCGCTGTCGGAACTCAGGCCGCTGATCGAAACGGCGATGAATGCCGACCTGCGGCTCGATACGGCGGAGGCGCGGGCCGAGAGCCCCGCGCTGCTTCCCCGCCGGTCGGGCGTGCCGGCCCATGTCTGGGTCGGCGGGGCCGAGCGGCCGGTATTTCTCGATCAGGCGCGGCGCCTCGGCAATGCCTGGGCCTGCAAGGTGACGGTGGAGCCCGAGCGCCACCATTTCGACGTGATCGAGGGGCTTGCGGCGCCCGACAGCCCGCTCATGACCGCGCTTCTCGGCTGAACCGCGCGCGCCAGGTCGGCACGCGGTCGCCGGGCCGCGCCTCGGCCTCGTAGACCGCACGGGCGATGGCGCGGGACAGGCAGGCCGCCGCCGCGTGGCCGAGAAGGAAGAGATCGGTGGTGCCCTGGAGAAGCGGCTTCGCCCCGGTCGCGGCGGCGAAGACCAGATCGCCGTCATGCGGCGTGTGCGCGGGCACGATGGCGCGGGCCATGCCGTCATGGGCGGCGATGGCGAGCCGTTGCGCCTCGGCCTGGCTCAGCCGCGCGTCGGTCGCGACGATCGCGATCGTCGTGGCCTCGCCCTGCCGCTTGTAAAGCGGCGGCTCGGCCTCGGGCGCGAACTGCGCGGGCAGCCCGCGGCCGCCGAACTCGTCGCCGATCTCCCACGGCGCCGCCCAGAATTCCGGCCCCTCGCCCACCGTCGCCGATCCGATCGCGTTGACCGCGACGAGCGCGCCCACGGTGATCCCGCTGTCCAGCACCGCCGAGGCCGAGCCGAGCCCGCCCTTGAGCCGATGCGTCGTCGCCCCGGTCCCCGCGCCCGCGGTGCCGAGCGCGAAATCCTGTGCGGCCGCGTCGAGCGCGGCGGCGCCGAGCTGCCGGTAGGGGTTCTCGATCCAGGCCTTCTTGCCGCCGTTCAGGAGGTCGAAGAGGATCGCCGCGGGCACGATCGGCACCCGCTGATCGCCGACCGCGAAGCCCCGTCCCATGGCGCGCAGCCGGTCCACCACGCCCGAGGCGGCATCGAGGCCGAAGGCCGAGCCGCCCGACAGCACCAGAGCATCGACCTCTTGCACCAGCCGGTCGGGGGCGAGAAGATCGGTCTCGCGCGTGCCGGGCGCGCCGCCCATGATGTGGACCGCCGCGGTGAACGGACGCTCGCCCACAAGCACCGTGACGCCGGTCCGGATCCGGTGATCCTCGGCATTGCCGACGACGAGCCCCGCGACATCGGTGATCAGGTTGCGCGCCCCCGGCCGCATCAGATCCGCGCCTTCTTCGCCGCCGTCGCCGGATCGCCGGTATTCGGCGTCCCCTTCGGCTCGATCAAGAGCACCTGCGCCTCGGCCGCCGCGCGCGGCCGGTGGCGCACGCCCTTCGGCACGACGAACAGGTCGCCCGGCTTCAGCACATGGGTCGCATCCCCCACATCCAGAAGCACCTCGCCCTCCAGCACGAGGAAGAAATCGTCGGTGTCGGGATGGTCATGGAACGGGAATTCGCCCTGGAACTTCACCACCATGACGTCGTTGCCGTTGTAGTCCGCCACGACCTTGGGGTTCCAAGGCGTCTCGACCATCGCCAGCTTCTCGGCGAGATTGACCACTTTCATGCGCCTTGCCTTCTTCTGTTCCCAAATACCTCGCGGGGGTCCGGGGGCGCGAAGCCCGCCGGCGCCCTCAGATGCAGCGCCCGCCATCGACTTCGAGCGCCACCCCGGTGATCATCGCTGCCTCATCCGAACACAGGAACGCCGCCGCGTTGCCCATGTCCTCGGGCGTCGAGAACCGCCCGATCGGGATCGTGGCGAGGAACTTCGCCCGCATCGCCGGCGTGTCCTCGCCGAGGAAGCTCTTCAGGAGCGGTGTTTCGCCCGCGACCGGGCAGATCGCGTTGACCCGCACGCCCGCGGGCGCAAGCTCCACCGCCATCGCCTTCGTGGCGGTGATCACCCAGCCCTTCGAGGCATTGTACCAGTTGAGCCGCGGCCTGGGCGAGAGGCCGGCGGTCGAGGCGACGTTGAGGATCGCGCCCGCGCCGCGCGCCTTCATCGCGGGAACGAGCGCCCGCGCGGTCAGGAAGACCGACTTGCAGTTGACCGAGAGGACGCGGTCGAAATCGGCCTCGCTCACCTCTTCGAGCGGAGCCGGGAGGTGGGTCACGCCGGCATTGTTGACGAGGATGTCGATCGCGCCGAAGGCGCTGGTCGCCGCCACGACCATGGCCGCCACGCTGTCGCCGTCAGCGACGTCGGCGGTACAGGCGGTGCCTCCGATCTCGGCCGCGACGGAGGATGCCGCCTCGCCTTTGATGTCGGCGACCATCACCCGCGCGCCCTCGGCGGCGAACTTGCGCGCGATGCCGGCACCGAAGCCGGACCCCGCCCCGGTGACGATCGCAGTCTTGCCCTTCAGTCTCAAGCCCCTGTCCTCCTCGCGCCTTCCCGGCAGGATGCCGTCCCCGGAGAAGACCGTCAGCCGTGGCGGCTGGCGACGGTCTTCAGGACGGAAAAGCCGTAAAGCGCCTCGAAGCCCTTTTCGCGGCCATGCCCGGACTTGCCGACCCCGCCGAAGGGCAGTTCGACGCCGCCGCCCGCGCCGTAGTTGTTGACGAAAACCTGCCCCGCCCGGAGCCGTTTCGCAAGCCGCATCTGGCGGCCGCCATTCTCGGTCCAGACCGCGGCGACGAGGCCGTAATCGGTGCCGTTGGCGATCGCGACCGCCTCCTCCTCGTCGTCGAAGGGGATGACGACCTGCACCGGCCCGAAGATCTCGTCGCGCGCCAGCACATGGTCGGGACGGGCGTCGGCCAGGAGCACGGGGGCGACGAAATGGCCGCCCTTCGGCGCGCTTGCCGCAATCTCGCCGCGCGCGGCGGAGGTGAGGTCGGCGGAGCGCGCGAGGAAGCCCTCGACGATCTCTCTCTGGCGGGCCGAGATCAGCGGGCCGAGATCGAGATCGTCGCGCGCCCGGCCGACGCGCAGCGCGCGGTAGCGCTCAGCCATCCGCGCGACGACCTCGGCGTAGCGCGGCCGGTCGACGAGGATGCGTGAGGCGGCCGAGCAGGTCTGGCCGGCATTCTGGATGCCGGCATTGATCAGGAACGGCAGGGCGGCATCGAGATCGGCATCGGCGAAGACGAGCTGCGGGCTCTTGCCGCCCAGTTCCAGCGTGACCGGCACGACGTTTTTCGCCGCCGCCGCCTGGACGAACTGGCCGACCGCGACGGAGCCGGTGAAGCTCAGGTGCTGGACGCCGGGATGCTGGCTGAGCGCCGCGCCGGCCTCCTCGCCGAGGCCCGGCACGACGTTGAGCGCGCCCGGAGGGAGGCCCGCTTCGACCGCGATCCGGGCGAAGGCGAGGGCGGTCAGCGAGGCTTCCTCGGCCGGTTTGAGGACGCAGGCATTGCCCATCGCGAGCGCCGCGCCGACCGAGCGGCCGATGATCTGCATCGGGTAGTTCCAGGGCACGATATGGCCGGTGACGCCATGCGGCTCGCGGAGTGTGTAGACGGTGTAGCCGTCGAGATAGGGGATCGTCTCGCCCATCACCTTGTCGGCCGCGCCGCCGTAGAACTCCATGTAGCGGGCCAGTGCGAGCGCGTCGGCGCGGGCCTGTTTCAGCGGCTTGCCGACATCGGTCGCTTCGAGGATGGCGAGGTCCTCGGCGCGGGCCAGCACCATCTGCCCGATGCGGGTGAGCACGCGCCCGCGTTCGGTGGCGGTCATCCGCCCCCAGTCGCCGGCCCGCGCGGTCCCGGCCGCCGCGACGGACGCGTCGATCTCGTCCGCCCCGCCGCGGGCGAGGGCCCCGATCTCGGACCCCGTCGAGGGGTCCTCGATCGGCAGCGTCTGCGACGCTGGGCACCAGGCCCCGCCGATGAGGCATTCGGTCGGGTCGAACCAGAGGCGGTCAATCGGCATGGGTGGGCTCCTTCCATTCGGCGGGGATGACGGGCGTCGCGGCGATGAGCTGGCGCGTATAGGGGTGTTCGGGGCGGGCGAAGACGGTTTCGGTCTCGCCCGCCTCGACGATCTTTCCGGCGCGCATGACGAGGACGCGGTCGGTGATCGCGCGCACCACCGACAGGTCGTGGCTGACGAAGAGATAGGCGAGGCCGTGGCTTTCCTGAAGCCGCGCCAGCAGGTCGAGGATTCGGGCGCGAACCCGGACGTCGAGGGCGGAGACCGCCTCGTCGAGCACGATCAGGTCGGGGCGGGTGATCAGCGCGCGGGCGATGGCGATGCGCTGGCGCTGGCCGCCGGAAAACTCGTGGATGTATCTGTGCCTGTCGGCGGCCTGCAGGCCGACCTCCTCCAGCGCCGCGGCGACGCGGTCGCCCGCGTCCCTGGGCCGTCCGGTCAGGTGGAAGGGCTCGGCGACGAGACGCTCCACCCGGTGCCGGGGGTTGAAGCTGCCATAGGGATCCTGGAAGACGATCTGCATCCGGGCGCGAAGGCCCGAGGGCATGGTGCGGCCCGCCGTCACCTCGGCCCCGCCGAGCCGGATCGCGCCGGACTGGATCGGGTCGAGGCCGAGGATCGCGCGGGTCAGCGTGGACTTGCCGCAGCCCGATTCGCCGACGAGGCCGAGGCTTTCGCCGGCCCGGATCGTCAGGCTCACGCCGTCGACGGCGCGCAGGCGCGGAGGCGGTGCGAAGACCGACGGGCGCGGCAGGAGATATTCGCGGACGGCGTCATCGACGGTCAGCAGCATCTCGGGCCGGGTCTGCGCCTTGCGCGCGGGCCGATGCGCGGAGGCGGCGAAGAGCCGGCTTGTGTAGTCGTGGCGGCGGGTGCGGAACAGCGTTTCGGTGGCGCCGTGCTCGACGATCCGGCCGTCCTGCATCACCGCGACATGGGTCGCCATGCCGGCCACGACGGCGAGGTCGTGGGTGATCAGCATCAGCGCCATGTCCTCGTCCTTCGTCAGCCCCTTCAGGAGGTCGAGGATCTGCGCCTGCGTGGTGACGTCGAGCGCGGTCGTGGGTTCGTCGGCGATGAGGAGCTTCGGCCGCAGAGCGATCGCCATGGCGATGGCGACGCGCTGGCGCTGGCCGCCGGAAAGCTCGTGCGGGTAGAGCGTGAGCGGGAAGCGGTCCTCGGGCAGGCCGACGCGGGCGAGCTTCGCGCGCGCGGTGGCGCGGGCCTGGCTGCGCGAGGCGGCGCGGTGGATGAGCATCGTCTCGGCGACCTGGTCGCCGATGGTCTTCATCGGGTTCAGCGCGGTCATCGGCTCCTGGAAGATCATGCCGATCTCGTTGCCGCGAATCCCGGTGAGGCGGCGTTCGGGGAGGCCGAGAAGGTCCTCGCCGAGGAAGTGCGCCTCGCCGGTCGCCGCCGCGCCGCGGGGCAGGAGGCCCATCAGCGCGAGCGCGGTCATCGACTTGCCGGAGCCGGATTCGCCGACGAGGCCGAAGGTCTCACCCGGGGCGATGTCGAAGTCGACCTCCGACAGGATCGGGAGCCCATGGATCGCGAGCGAGAGGTTCCGGACCGAGAGGAGCGTCATGTCCTGCGCCTCAGGCGGGGATCGAGGTGATCGCGCAGGCCGTCGCCGAGGAGGTTGAGGCCGAGGACGGTGAGGACGATGGCGAGGCCCGGGAAGATCGCGACATGGGGGGCGAGCGTCACCATCGTCTGCGCCTCGGCGAGCATGCGGCCCCAGGAGGGCGTCGGCGGCTGGGCGCCGAGCCCGACATAGGAAAGCCCCGCCTCGGCGAGGATGCCCAGGCTGAACTGGATCGTGCCCTGGACGATCAGGAGGTTGGCGATGTTCGGCAGGATGTGCTCGGCCGAGATGCGGGCGGGGCCCTTGCCGGCCACTTCGGCGGCGCGGATGAAGTCGAGCGTCCAGAGCGAGAGCGCCCCGCCGCGGGTGACGCGGGCGAAGACCGGGATGTTGAAGATGCCGATGGCGAGGATCGCGTTGACGGCCGACGGGCCGAAGACCGCGGTGATCAGGATCGCGATGACGAGCGAGGGGAAGGCGAAGACGAGGTCGTTGCCCCGCATCACCACCTCGTCGACGAGGTGGCCGCGGTTGGCGGCGGCGAGAAGCCCGAGGGGCACGCCGAGGCCCATGCCGATTCCGACCGCGACGAGCGCCACCGCGATCGAGGTCTGCGCGCCCGCCATCAGCATCGAGCCGATGTCGCGGCCGAAATGGTCGGTGCCGAGCCAGTGCGCGGGCGAGGGCGGCTGGAGTTTCTCGGCGATGGCGAGCGCGGTGACGTCGTAGGGCGTCCAGACCAGCGAGAGCGTGGCGGCGACGAGCGCCGCGAGCGAGAGCGCGAGGCCGAGGAGAAGGGAGGGCCTCATGTCCGCTTCCTCAGGCGTGGGTCGATCGCGGCATAGGCGAGATCGACGAGAAAGGTCACGAGGATCACCGCGAAGACGAGGATCATCACCACGCTCTCGACGACGATGAGGTCGCGCTGGGTGATGGCCTGGAAGATCAGCCGCCCGAGGCCGGGCAGGTAGAAGACGTTCTCGATGATGATCGCGCCGGCGAGGAGGAACGAGAACTGCATGCCGAGGATCGTCAGGACCGGGATCATCGCGTTCCGCAAGCCGTGGCGCAGGATCGTCTGGCCGCGCGTCAGCCCCTTGGCGCGGGCGGTGCGGATATAGTCCTGGTCGAGTGTTTCGATCAGGCTCGAGCGCAGCACGCGGGCGAGGATCGCGGCCTGCGGCAGCGCGAGCGCGATGGCGGGCAGGGTGAGGGCGCGGAGGCCCGCGGCGAGGCCGGCCTCCCAGCCGGGAAAGCCGCCGGCCGGGAAGAGCCGCCAATGGAGCGCGAAGGCGAGGACGAGGAGCATCGCGAACCAGAAGTTCGGCAGCGCGATGCCGATCTGGGTCGCGCCCATCACCGCGGAATCGGCGGCCCGACCGCGCCGCGCGGCGGCGACGAGCCCGGCCGGGAAGGCGATCAGCGCCGCGAGCGCCAGCGCATAGGCCGCGAGCGGCAGCGACACGCCGAGGCGCTGGGCGACGAGGTCGGCGACCGGCACCCTGTAGGTGTAGGACTGCCCGAAATCGCCCTGCGCCATGCCGGTGATCCAGGCCAGATAACGGGCGGGCGGGGACACGTTCAGTCCGAGCCTTTCGCGGAGCGCGGCGACGGTGTCCTCGCTCGCGTTGAGGCCGAGCATGTAGGAAGCCGGGTCGCCCGGCACGATCTCGATCACCGTGAAGATGACGAGGCTCGCGGCCAGAAGGCTCAAGCCGAGCGAGATCAGGCGTTTGAGGATATAGCGTTGCATGCCGGGCCCTTTCCCCGGGTGAGGCTAGGGGCGAAGCGCTCCTCGGTCCAGAGGTTGCGCAGGCGGAGGGAGCCGGGGGTTTCCGCCCGTCGTCCATTGGTGCTTGAACCGATGGCGCACCAACGGACGACCCCCGGAGGACATTTCGGCCAAGGGGAAGTCAGGCTTATCTGGCGGGGTCCGCCATGTCGCTTTTCGGCTAGCGCGGTGGTCGTCCCATGCGGTAGAAGCGATGCGAGCCGTGGCGATGGCGTCGCCACAGGGGGAGACCCCGACGCTTGCGGAGAGATCCGCCGAAGTCCTGTACGCCGGGACCTTTCGGGGTTCCTGGGCGCGCGGTCCGGACCCCATCAAGTGAGGTCTGACAAATGACGCAACGTCCACAGCAATACCGTTTCCACCAGGGCGAGAAGATCCTGCCCTTCGCCGCGTCGGAATACGACGCCCGGCTCGGCGGCCTGCGCGCGATCATGGATGCCGAGGGTGTCGACGCGGTGGTGCTCACCTCGATGCACAACATCGCCTACTACTCGGGCTTTCTTTATTGCTCGTTCGGGCGGCCCTACGCGCTCGTCGTCACCGCGACCGAGGACGTGACGATCTCGGCCGGCATCGACGCGGCGCAGCCCTGGCGGCGCAGCCACGGCGACAACATC
>JBFKMA010000054.1:0-10203 GCA_041630175.1 Albidovulum sp. | reverse complement strand
TCGGCCTCGAGTTCCTCGCGAAGCTCGGCGTCCGCGCCGCCCTGCCCGTCCCGCGCGATCGGCCCGGCCTCGGCGCCCAAGGCGTCGACGCCCGCGCCGATCCGCTCCAGGGCCACGGACAATCTCCGCGCCAGCTCCGTCATGTCGCTCATCCTGTTCGGCCCCCTTGCCGTCTGCCCGTATGCCCGGCGGGCACCGGCTGGAGGATCGCCCAACATCGCCGAGGCGAATCGGCCGCTGCCCTTTGGCGCCAAGTCTAGACCAATGCGCCCACCGATTTCTCCCCCTTTCGGCCAATCGGTTACGGGGTGCGCTTGATATTGCCCTTCAGCCTGCTATCAAGCCGGCGCGCTCCGCCATGCCGAAAGAAGGAACAGGCCCTTGGATATCGCCACGCTTCGCGACACGAATGTCGATCACTGGATGAAAGCCTGCGCACTCCGCGTTCTGGCGATGGATGCGGTCCAGGCCGCGAATTCGGGCCATCCCGGCATGCCGATGGGCATGGCCGACGTGGCGACGGTCCTCTTCGAGAAGCATCTGAAATTCGACGCCTCGGCGCCGAAATGGGCCGACCGCGACCGCTTCGTCCTTTCGGCCGGACACGGCTCGATGCTGATCTACGGGCTCATGCATCTCACCGGCTATGAAGAGATGACGCTCGAGGAGCTCAAGAACTTCCGGCAATGGGGCTCGCGGACGGCCGGCCATCCGGAGAACTTCCTCGCCACCGGGATCGAGACGACCACGGGCCCGCTCGGGCAGGGCATCGCCAATGCGGTCGGCTTCGCCATCGCCGAGGAGAGCCTGCGCGCCCGCTTCGGCGCCAAGATCGTCGACCACTACACCTGGGTCATCGCCGGCGACGGCTGCCTGATGGAAGGCATCAGCCACGAGGCGATCGGCCTTGCCGGCATGCAGAAGCTGTCGAAGCTCATCGTGCTCTGGGACAACAACGACATCTCCATCGACGGCAAGATCAGCCTCTCGGACCTGACCGACCAGCGCGCCCGCTTCGCGGCGGCCGGCTGGAAGGTGCTGTCCTGCAACGGCCATGATCCGGCGGACATCGACCGCGCCCTGACCGAGGCGAAGACCTCCGACCGCCCGGTTCTCGTCGACTGCAAGACCCATATCGGCTTCGGCAGCCCGAAGAAGCAGGACACCGCGGGTGCGCACGGCTCGCCCCTCGGCCCCGACGAGATCAAGGTCACGAAGGACGTCTACGGCTGGCCCTATCCCGCCTTCGAGATCCCGGCCGACATCCGTGCCGCCTGGGCCAGGATCGGCCAGCGCGGCGCCGCCGCGCGGGCCGAGTGGGAGACGCGCCTCGCCGGTCTTTCCGCCGCGCGCCGGGCGGAATTCGAACGTCAGATGGAAGGCGGCGCGCCGAAGCGGCTCGCCGCGACGATCCGCGCGCTGAAGAAGCAGAACTCCGAGGCCGCGCCCAAGGTCGCGACCCGCAAGGCCTCCGAGATGGTGCTCGAAGTCGTCAACCCGGTGATGCCGGAGACGATCGGCGGTTCGGCCGACCTCACCGGCTCGAACAACACCAAGACCGGCGATCTCGGCATCTTCAACCCGGAGAACCGCAAGGGCCGCTACGTCCATTTCGGCATCCGTGAACACGGCATGGCCGCGGCGATGAACGGCATGTCGCTGCATGGCGGCGTGCGCCCCTATGGCGGCACCTTCCTGTGCTTCACCGACTACGCGCGCGGCGCCATGCGTCTCTCGGCGCTGATGGGCGTGCCCGCGGTCTATGTCATGACGCATGACTCGATCGGCCTCGGCGAAGACGGCCCGACCCACCAGCCGGTCGAGCATCTCGCGATCTGCCGCGCGACGCCGAACACCTGGACCTTCCGCCCCGCCGACGTGATCGAGACCGCGGAGGCCTGGGAGCTTGCGCTGACCTCGGACAAGACGCCCTCGGTGCTGGCGCTGAGCCGCCAGAACCTGCCGACGGTGCGCAAGACCCACAGCAACAGGAACCTGACCGCCCAGGGCGCCTATATCCTCGCCGAGGCCACCGGCAAGCGCCAGGCGATCCTCATGGCCACGGGGTCCGAGGTCGAGATCGCGCTGAAGGCCCGCGAGATCCTCGAGGCCGAGGGTATCGGCACGCGCGTCGTCTCGATGCCCTGCATGGAGCTGTTCGCGGCCCAGCCCGAAGCCTACCGCCGGCGCGTCCTGCCGGCCGGCGCCGTCCGCGTGGCGGTCGAGGCGGCGGTGCGCCAGCCCTGGGACCGCTGGCTCCTGGGCGAGCGCGGGCGCGAGGCCAAGTCCGGCTTCGTCGGCATGGAGGGCTTCGGCGCCTCGGCCCCGGCCGAGCGGCTCTACGAGGAGTTCGGGATCACTGCCGAGGCCGTGGCCGAGAAGGTCCGCGCGCTGCTCTGACCTGACGGACCGCGATTACGAGGCCCCGCCGGATTCCCGTCCGGCGGGGCCTTTCGTTTCGGCCGGCTCAGTGCGCCTCGGGCGACCGGCCGCCGGTCAGCGCGGCCCAGGCCGGCCCGATGAGCCGCGTCGCGACCGGGATCAGCCCCATCCCGAGCGCGAGGCCGAAGGCGCCGTCGCAGAGCGCCGTCACCGCCCATTCCGTGAAGCCCGCGAACCGCGCCGGAACCGCGTGCGCGGCGGCTTCGGCCCAGTGGTGGATGGTCTCGTAGAGATAGGGCCAGTGCAGCACCTCGAGCCCGTGGATGATGATCGCGCCGCCGACCCAGAGCATCGCCGCGGTGCCGACGGTGGAGAGGACCGCCATCAGCTTCGGCATCCCCTTCACCAGCCCTTTCCCGATCGCCCGGCCGAAGCCGGTCCGCGCCGTGGCGGCGGCATAGAGCCCGATATCGTCCATCTTCACGATCAGCGCCACCGAGCCATAGACCGCGGCGGTGATCCCGACCGCGACGACGGCCAGCGTCAGCGCCTCCATCCACAGCGCGCTTTCGGGAATCGCGGCGAGCGCGATGGTCATGATCTCGGCCGAGAGGATGAAATCGGTCTTGATCGCGCCCTTCACGCGCTCAAGCTCCAGATGCGCCGGATCCCTGACGTCGAGATCGGCCTCCACCTGCGTGTCGCCATGCGGGAAGAGCCAGTGAAATACCTTCTCCGCGCCTTCGAAGCAGAGATAGGCGCCCCCGAGCATCAGCAAGGGCGTGATCAGCCAGGGCGCGAAGGCATTGAGCAGCAACGCCGCCGGCAGAAGGATCACGAGCTTGTTGAAGAGCGAGCCCCTGGTGATCTTCCAGATGATCGGCAGTTCGCGCTTGGCCTCGAATCCATGGACGTATTTCGGCGTCACCGCGGCGTCGTCGATGACGACGCCCGCGGCCTTCGACCCCGCCTTGGCGGCCATGCCCGCGACGTCGTCGACGCTCGCCGCGGCGACCTTGGCGATGGCCGCCACGTCGTCGAGAAGTGCCAGTAATCCGCTCATGTCCGTCCCGCGCCTGATCCTCGTGCGGCGGCAACCTAGCGCATCGCCGCGCCGAGACAAGCGGGCGACGGATTCGCGCATCGGTGTGTCGCCAGGGACGCATCGCGGGACCTGTTCCCGCTAACACCGGCCTGTTTCCGCTAACACCCTGAAACAATGGGTTTTCCGAAGGCCGTTGTTTTGCTATGCGGGGCGGAATTGGCGGGGTCCCTGCCCCGCGACGGCGGACAGGAGAGTTCTACATGACGGTCACGATCGGCATCAACGGCTTCGGACGCATCGGGCGCTGCACGCTTGCGCATATCGCGGAAGCCGCGCGCAACGACGTTCAGGTCGTCAAGATCAACGCCACCGGCCCGATCGAGACCAACGCGCATCTCCTGAAATACGACTCGGTGCATGGCCGCTTCGCGGGCCCGGTGAAGGTCGCCGGCAACTCCATCGATCTCGGCCGCGGCCCGATCGAGGTGATGTCGACCTACAACCCCGACGAGCTCGACTGGGAAGGCGTCGACGTCGTTCTCGAATGCACCGGCAAGTTCAACGACCGCGCCAAGGCGGCAGTGCATCTCGGCCGCGGCGCCAAGCGCGTTCTGGTTTCGGCGCCCGCCAAGAACGCCGACAAGACCGTGGTCTACGGCGTGAACCACCGCCAGCTCACCGCCGATCACCATGTCGTCTCGAACGGCTCCTGCACGACGAACTGCCTCGCGCCGCTCGCCAAGGTGCTGAACGACGCGATCGGCATCGAGTCGGGCATCATGACGACGATCCACTCCTATACCGGCGACCAGCCGACGCTCGACCGCCGCCACAACGACCTCTACCGCGCCCGCGCCGCGGCGATGGCGATGATCCCGACCTCGACGGGTGCCGCGAAGGCCCTCGGCGAGGTTCTGCCGGAACTGACCGGCAAGCTCGACGGCACCGCGATCCGGGTGCCGACGCCAAACGTCTCGGCCGTCGACCTGACCTTCCAGGCCGGCAAGGACGTGACCGTCGCCGACGTCAACGAAATCGTAAGGGAAGCCGCGGCAGGCTACATGGGCATGGTGCTCGCCTACGACCCCGAGCCGAAGGTCTCGGTCGACTTCAACCACACGCCCTATTCCTCTATCTTCGCGCCCGACCAGACCAAGGTCGTGGGCAAGCGCACGGTGCGCGTGCTCGCCTGGTACGACAACGAATGGGGCTTCTCCTGCCGGATGGCCGACGTGGCCGGCGCGATGGGGCGGCTCCTGCAATAAGGAGCCGCGGGGGCCCCACCCCCTTCCCATGACCAACCCGATCGCCCTCGCACTCCTGGCGCTGATCGCAGCCTTCTTCCTGGCCGATCATCTCTGGCTGAACCTCGATGCGCCCGTGTTCCTCGGGCGCAAATTCATCGAATTCGTCGAATATCTCGCCTTCTGGCGCTGACGCCGCTACTCTTCGGTTGACCTATCGGCCGAAATTTGATGTTAGCGGTAACGCACGCCCCCGCGGGGCATCCGCTCCACGCCAGAGGAGGATTGCGATGGCAGTCAAGGTTGCAATTAACGGGTTCGGACGTATCGGCCGCAATGTCCTGCGAGCGATCATCGAATCCGGCCGCGACGATATCGAGGTCGTGGCGATCAACGATCTCGGCCCGGTCGAGACCAACGCGCATCTCCTGCGCTTCGATTCGGTCCATGGCCGATTCCCGGCCGAGGTCAGCACCACCGAGACAACGATCGACGTGGGCCGCGGCCCGATCGAGGTCACGGCGATCCGCAATCCGGCCGAACTGCCCTGGGCGCATGTCGACGTGGTGCTGGAATGCACCGGCATCTTCACCGACCGGGACAAGGCCAAGGTGCATCTCGAAAGCGGCGCCTCTCGGGTCCTGGTCTCGGCCCCGTCGAAGGGCGCGGACAAGACCATCGTCTACGGCGTCAACCACGACACGCTGACCAAGGATGATCTCGTCGTCTCCAACGCCTCCTGCACGACGAACTGCCTGAGCCCCGTCGCCCAGGTGCTGAACGACGCGATCGGGATCGCCAAGGGCTTCATGACCACGATCCATTCCTATACCGGCGACCAGCCGACGCTCGACACGATGCACAAGGATCTCTACCGCGCCCGCGCGGCCTCGCTGTCGATGATCCCGACCTCCACCGGCGCGGCGAAGGCGGTGGGGCTGGTGCTGCCGGAGCTGAACGGCAAGCTCGACGGCGTCGCGATCCGGGTGCCGACGCCGAACGTCTCGGTCGTGGACCTCGTCTTCGAGGCGGCGCGCGATACGAGCGTCGAGGAGATCAACACCGCGATCCGCGAGGCCGCCAACGGCCGGCTCAAGGGCATCCTCGGCTATACCGACCGGCCCAACGTGTCCTCCGACTTCAACCACGACCCGCATTCCTCGGTCTTCCACATGGACCAGACCAAGGTGATGGAGGGCCGCATGTGCCGCATCCTGTCCTGGTACGACAACGAATGGGGCTTCTCGAACCGGATGGCCGACACCGCCGTGGCCCTTGGCAAGCTGATCTGAGCGCGAGGCGCCCGCATCGGGCGCTCCGCTAGCCCGCGGCATCATTCAGGGCTGGCGCGGCGCGCAGCGGGTCACGTCCAGTTCATCGACCGGCCGGCAATCCACCGGAACCGGCGTTCTCAGAGCCTCGAGGACCCGGGCCAGCGCCTCGGCGTTGTCGCGGCGCGCGTCGTCGCAGCCCGCGCGGATCAGCCCCTCCAGATGCGCGCGCGACTCTCGCGACATCGCCCAGCCGAGCGGCGGCTTGCGGCCGTCTTCATCCGCGCACATGCGGAAGTGAACGAAGACCGGGTCCACGACGGTCGGAAAGCGGTGGATCTCGGTCGTCAGGCTCTCGACCACGTCCGAGATCGTCTTGTTGGCGAGGACCCCGCGGGCGGTCCGGGTGTTGAGAATCCCGCGCACCGGGCCTGCGACCTCGTTCGCGAACCAGTGCACCCGGTCGCCTTCATCCTCGCGAAACGACAGGAACCCCTCGGTCGCCTCCGGCAGGTCGCGGCCGGCGAGGTCGGGATCGCTGGAAATCTGGATCACGATCGGCCGCACGGCCATGCCGGCATCCTCGAAGGTCTTGACCGCCGCGCGCGCGATCTCGGCGCTCGACACCGCGCCGTAATTCTCGAAATAGCCGCCGTCGAGGACGTGGCCCATCTCCTCACCGTCGGTCGCGCGCACCAGCCGGCCGGCGGGGCTGACATAGGTGAAGCGCGCGCTGTTCAGCGCCGCCATGCCCATCGAGACGTCGTGCTGGACGAAATCATGCAGATCGAAGACGTCGAGGAACACGTCCGCCGTGACCGCGACATTGCTCGCGATCAGGCGCTTGCCGGTTTCCTGATGGGTGCCGTTCAGAAGCAGGATCGGCCGCCAGGGCGCGCCCTCCCGCGGCAGGCCGGCGACCGTCAGGAAGGCCGAGTCGAGGTCGCCGGCGCCGGCCTTGCAGCGCCCGTCACGGTCGCAGACATCGTTCCAGGCGGCGTTCCACGCCCCGGCGAGCGCCGCGCCGCGGTCGGGGAAATACGGGATCGGCACGAAGCGCTGGACCAGATCGGGATAGAACATCGCGGCGAAGGTCGGGCCGAGGAACTCGTTCTCGAGGACGCCGAGGGTCTGCGCGGCGACGCCCTTGTCGGCGCGCTGGGGCGCGCCGCACAGCCTTGCCGAGGTCGCGCCCATGTCGTGATGGAGCGCCGTCGCATAGACCGCCGCGCCGACGCTGCCGCCGGACACGCCGCTGACCGAGAACAGGTGACGGTCGAAGCCGGGGCATTCGCCCTGCAGGGCCCCGAGCACGACCGCCGTCCAGTAGGCGGCCCGGAGCCCGCCGCCGGCGGTGGCGACGAAGACCACCGGCCGCGCCGTGCCGTCTGGGACCGAGCCTTCGGTCGCCAGGCGCCAGGCCTCGGCGGCCTCGGGCACACCCGGGCGTTCCGAGATTCCCACCGTGTCGGCCACGACCGGAACCCGGTGATTGTCCGCGAGGAAGCTGATGACGAAGGCCCAGAGGAGCAGCGTGGTGATGATCGGGATGCCGGTTTCTCGGCTCCGGATCACGATCGCACTGCCGACCGGCACGATATGACCGAAGGCCAGGAAGGCGATCGCGGCGGCGCCGAGCGCTTGGCCGACCCCGACCGGCCAGACCATGATCGCAACGAGGGTGAGCAGCGCGAAGGCCGTCGACAGGACGAGCGTGAATCGCGAAGCATGGGCCAGATCGCGGAATGTTTCCGGGCGTTCGTGCCCCTTGAAGGCGTCGATCACGCGCTCGGACGGCTTGAGCCTGGCCGAACTCGCGATCGCCGCGGCGATCCGCATCCGGACGACGAGGATGGCGACGAACACGCCCCCCACGACGAGCACGACCACCGCATGACCGCGCAGCCCGACGAGTTCGAGGGCCAGGGCCGCGAATACGAAGGCGAAGGCGGCGTAGAGGCGCGGCATCCAGGCGACGCGCCAGTCCCGGCTCCGGTGATCGTGGCCGAACTCGAACGCGTAGGATATGCGCGCCCAGTACCAAGCCTGGAAGGCATACCAGCCGACCGCGAAAAGGAAGACGATCATCGCGCCGCCGAACACGCCCCCGGCATCGCCCATCCTCACGGCCAGTTCCTGCCCCTGATCGGTGGCCACCAGAAGGAACCCGCCGGCGATCAGCGTGAAGGCGCTGAACCGGGTCGGCCGGATGAAATCCCAGGTCTCGCGCACATGGTGCCAGACGAAGCCGAAGACCTTGGCAAGGAGGTCGTCGATCACGGTGAAAACGGCGCGGAACCCCGCGAGGACGCTTTCAAAGAACTTCGTCATTGCAAATTCCCCCGCATACGGGTGCGAAATGCGGGCACCGGTGCGGGATGGCGAATAGCCGCGGCCGTTCGATCTGCGGCCGATCCGCAGGGTACCAACTCCCGGCTAAGTTTAGCACAATCGCGGCGAATTGGCGCGCCTTGACGGGCCGGCGCGACGGCGGCTCAGGGCAACCGCGCCACGAGCGCGTCGCGCACGGCGGGCGGGACGAACTTCGTCACGTCGCCGCCGAGCCGTGCGATTTCCTTCACGAGCTTCGAGGCGATGGCCTGACGCCGCGCGTCGGCCATGAGGAAGACCGTCTCGATCGAGGCATCCATCGCGCGGTTCATCCCGACCATCTGGAATTCGTACTCGAAATCGGCGACTGCGCGCAGGCCGCGCACGATGACGCTGGCGCCGACGTCGCGGGCGCAGTCGATCAGCAGGTTCTCGAACGGATGCACGACGATCTCGCCGCCGGTCTTGGCGATGATCTCGGCGCATTCGGCCTTCACCATCGCCACGCGCTCCTCGAGGCTGAACAGCGGTGCCTTGTCGCTATTGATGGCCACCCCGATCACCAGCCGGTCGACGAGCGCCATCGCCCGCTGGATGATGTCGGTATGGCCGAGCGTGATCGGGTCGAACGTGCCGGGATACAGGCCGATGCGCATGGGTCTCTGCCCCTCTTTGACCTCGTGTCGGGCGCTACGCAACATTATTGCGCGCGTGAATGCAAGCCCCGGCCGTCGCGCAGGGGCTCAGTTCCCCATGATCATCCCTTCGAGCGCGTCCTTCTCCATCGCCAGTTCCGAGATCCGCGCCGCGACGACGTCGCCGATCGAGATGATCCCGACCATTTCCTCGCCGTCCATCACCGGCATGTGGCGGAACCGCCCGGCGGTCATCCGTTCGAGCACGCTGTCGGTGGAATCGGTCGGCGCGCAGGAGATCAGGTTGCGCGTCATCAGGTCCTCGACCTTGTCGGACAGGCAGCCCGAGCCGCGCCGGCCGAGGTCGCGCACGATGTCGCGTTCGGAGATGATTCCCAACGGTTTCTTGCCGTCCTTCGACACCACCAGCGCGCCGATCCGCCGCTCCGCGAGCAGCCGCGCCGCGTCGGCGACATTGGAATCAGGCGTCACCGTGATGATCTTGGTCTTGTCCTTGGAGCGCAGAATCTGGTGGACCTGCATGGCAACCTCCTGAGCGAAAAGCGACTTTCATTCGAAACTCGCGCCTCGGCCGGCAAGTGTCAAGCCAAGGCTTCGAGACGGGCGACCTCGCGGCGGATGCCCTGGGCCAGAAGCTCGGCGAATCGGTTCAGCCGTTCGACCCGGCGGTCGTCGGGATGGCGGATGAGGTAGAACGATCGCGTCAGCGACACCTGGTCGGGCAGGATCTTGACGAGGCCCGGCGCCGCCGACATCGCGAAATCGTGGACCACGGCGATGCCGGCGCCGGTCCGGACCCAGTTGAACTGCACCGAGACCGAGTTCGAGGCGAGCGTCACCACCTCCATCCCGGCCTCGCTCTGGTAGTCGAGCTCCTTGTCGAAGATCAGGTCCTGGATATAGCCGATGGTGCGGTGGCGCTTCAGGTCGGCGAGCGTGCGGATCGGCGGATGGCGGTCAAGATAGGCCTGCGACGCGGCGAGATGCAGCTTGTAGTCGGTGAGCTTCTGCACCGTCAGGTGGCCCGAGGCGGGCGGGCTCACCGCGATCGCCATGTCGGCCTCGCGCTTCGACAGGTTGACGACCCGCGGCTGGGCGACGATCTGCACGTCGAGCCCGGGATGGTCGTCGCAGATCCCCGCCACGATCTGCGGCAGAAGGTAGTTGGCGCTGCCGTCGGGCGCCCCGACGCGGATCTGGCCGGACAGCCCCGAGCCCTCGCCGCCCACCTCGTCCATCGCCTCGGCCACCGCCTGTTCGGCCTTGACCGCGTG
>JBFKMA010000053.1:0-10309 GCA_041630175.1 Albidovulum sp. | reverse complement strand
GCGTGAGAAAGCCCGCATGCTTGCCCGAGCAGTTATTGTGCAGCTGGCAGGGCTCGGCATTGGCGCGGATCAGCGCCTTGCGCGCCGCGGAATCGTTCGGCATATGCGCGCCGCAGCGCAGGTCGCGCTCGGCGAGGCCGAGATCGGCCAGCCAGCGCGCCACCCCCTCGGTATGGAGGCGCGCGCCGCCATGGCTGCCGCAGGCGAGCGCGAGCTGGGCGTCGGTCAGCCGATACACCTCGGCGGCGCCGCTTTCCAGCAGCGGCAGCGCCTGGATCATCTTGCAGGAGGAGCGCGGGAAGATCACCGCCTCGGGGTCGCCCCAGGCCGCGACGATCGCGCCGGCGCCGTCGCAGATCACGGCATGGCCGGCATGCACGCTTTCCAGCAGGCCGCCGCGCCAAAGCTCGATCATCGCTATCGCCGCCATGCCCTCACCATTGCGCGATTTTCTGCCACCGGGGCTTTTCCCCTCGCCGGGAAATGAGCTAAGACCCTCATACCGAGTTGGACGGCGGCCCGCCAACAGAAAACGCCGGAACGGCCGGGCGGCGGGCCAGGCAGAGGCAGACAGCTGGAGGCTGCGGACTGATGATTTCACCGATGCGGCGCGCGGCAGGCGCGGTTCTTCTGGCGCTGGCAATGACGCCGGCGGCCCTGGCCCAGGTCTCGACCAACCGCGTGGCCGCGGAAACCGCCTGGAGCGTCTTCGTCGACGGCGACCCGAAGGAATGCTGGGGCGTCTCGGCGCCGACCGAGACCCTGAACACCAAGGACGGCCAGCCGGTCTCGGTGCGGCGCGGCGACATCCTCTTGTTCGTGACCTACCGGCCGGGCGCCGCCGAGGGCGAGGTCTCCTTCACCGGCGGCTATCCGTTCGGCGACGGCTCGACCGTCGAGGTCGATATCGGTGGCACCAAGTTCGCCCTGATCACCGACGGCGAATGGGCCTGGTCGGGCTCGCCCGAGGAGGACGCCAGGATCATCGCGGCGCTGAAGGCCGGCGCGTCGGCAGTGCTGAACGCGCAGTCGAGCCGCGGCACCAAGACCCAGGACACGTTCTCGCTCCTCGGCATCAGCGCGGCGCTCGACGAGGCCGCCAAGCGCTGCGCGGGCTGATCCCGCCGGCCCTCTGACGCGGCGGCGCCGGGCGCGCCGGAACATCTGCTCTCAGGCATCCCCGGCCCGCATCGCGGGCGCGACTCGGTTCGGTCCTTCGCCGGCCCGCAGGACGGGCGCGCGCGGAGCGCGGCCGATCCGGGATTCGCTGGAAAAAAAGCCCGCCAGACCGTAGGATAAATCGAGAACCATCATCGGAGGCTTTGTCCGGTCCCACCGTCTTGCAGGTTTTGCAAACCAACAGGGGGAACTGAAATGACGGAACGCAAACGGTTCGAATTATCGCGGAGATCCCTTCTTGCTTCGGCCGGCGCCCTGGGCGCGGCGGGCGCGCTCCATCCGCGCATTGCCTGGTCGCAGGACGGCGCCGTCTTGAAGATCAGGTCCTACAGCGACATCCAGATCCTCGACCCGGCCTTCCGCCTGTCGGCGCCGGAAGGCGACATCATGTCGGCGATCTTCGCCGGCCTCGCCGGCTACCAGAGCGGCGACGAATGGGCCTGGACGGCGATCGCCGTCGAGGTGCTCGAACAGCTCGACGACGTCACCATCGCCTTCAAGCTGCGCGACAAGATCGGCTTCACGGACGGGTTCGGCCAGATGACCGCCGAAGACGTCAAGTTCTCGATCGAGCGCGTCGCCGATCCGGCCAATGAAAGCCCCTATGCCGGCGACTGGGCCGCGCTGAAGGAGGTCGAGGTCCAGGACACGCTCTCGGGCATCATCCACCTCAAGAACAACTTCGTGCCGCTCTGGTCCACGACGATTCCGACGCCCTCGTGCTGCATCCTGTCGAAGGCGGCAGTGGAACAGGCGGGCGGCAAGCTCGGCACCACGGCGGTCGCGCAGTCCGGACCCTACCTCATGACCGAATGGGTGCCGAAGCAGCGCACGGTGCTCAAGCGCAATCCCGACTGGGCCTACGAGCCCGGCGGCTTCGAGGAGATCCACATCCTGCCGATCGAGGACCCGTCAGCCGCCGAGATCGGCTTCGAGGCGGGCGATCTCGACTACACCTGGACGGCGGTCTCGTCGATCTCCCGGCTCAAGGCGAACCCGCCGGCCGGTGGCGTCGTGCTCGAGAAGCCGTCGCTGGCCTATGTCTGGATGGGCATCAACCAGGACGTGGCCCCGTTCGACAACCCGAACCTCCGCCGCGCTGTCCAGCACGCGATTGACCGGCAGACGGTGGTCGACGCCGCCTATTACGGCGCGGCCTCGGTGTCGCACGGGATCATCGCGCCGGGCCTCGTCGGCAGTCGCGACTACGTGCTTTACGACTACGATCCCGACAAGGCGCGCGAGATCCTCGCCGCCGAGGGCGCGACCAATCTCAGCGTCACGCTCGACATCCTCAACCAGTCCGAGCGGCTCGCCGCCGCGCAGGTCATCCAGGCCAACCTCGCCGATGTCGGCATCCAGTGCGAGATCAAGCAGAACGACAGCGGCACGTTCTGGACCCTCGGCGCGAAGGAGGGCGATTACTGGAACAAGCTCCAGCTGATCCTCGGCCGCTTCTCGATGCAGCCCGATCCGAGCTGGGCGACGGTGTGGTTCACGCCCGAACAGATCGGCGTCTGGAACTGGGAGCGGTTCAACAGCGCTGAATTCAAGGAGCTGCACGATCAGGGTCTGGTCGAGACCGACGCGGCCAAGCGCGACGAGATCTACAGGAAGATGCAGGACATCATGGACGAAAGCGGCTGCTACGTCTTCCTGACTCACGAGGTCACCGGCGTCCTGCATCGCGACACGCTTTCGCCCGGCCTGAAGCCGAACGGCGAGCCGATTCTCGCGCAGTTCAGGCCGGCCTGAAACCTCATGCCGGGGCGCCGCCGCAGGCCGCCCCGGCATGACATGCGGGCGGAGCGATGATCAACTACGCCATCAAGCGCCTCGGACTGGCCGTGGCCATCGTCTCGGTGGCCATGTTCCTGCTGTTCTCGATGATCTATCTGGTGCCCGGGGATCCCGCCTCGGTCGCGCTCGGGCCCCGGGCGACCGCCGCGATGAAGGCCGCCCTGCGCGAACGGATGGGGCTCGACCAGCCGGTCTGGGTGCAGTTCTGGAACTTCTATTCGGGGGCCTGGACCGGCGATCTGGGAACCGAGGTGCTGTCCGAACGCCCGGTCACCCGGGTCGTGTTCGAACAGCTGCCCTTCACGCTCGCGCTCATCGCCGGCGGCATCAGCTGGTCGGTGGCGCTCGGCATCCCGCTCGGCTGCTGGGCCGCCGTGAAGCGCGGCGGCTGGGTGGACCGGGTCGTGGGCGTGCTCTCGGTCGCGGTGATCGCGGTGCCGTCCTTCGTGGTCGCGATCTACGCGCTCCTGATCTTCGCGGTGCAGCTGCAATGGCTGCCGGCGATCGGCGCCGGCGAGCCCGGCGATCTCGGCGACCAGCTGGTGCACCTGATCCTGCCCTCGCTCGCGGTCGGGCTCGGCTGGGTCGGCTATATCGCCCGCATGGTGCGCGCCTCGATGCTCGAAGTGCTGGAGGCGAGCCACATCCGCACCGCCTATGCCTTCGGCCTGCCCGACAACCAGATCATCTTCCGCTACGCGCTGACGATCGCGATCCTGCCCACCGTCACGCTGCTCGGCGTCGGCATCGGCCAGATGCTGTCCTCGGCGGTCTTCGCCGAGATCGTCTTCGCGCGGCCCGGCGTCGGCAAGCTCGTCTATGACGCGATCCTCACGCGCAACTTCCCCGTCGTCACCGGCGCCGTCCTCGTGACGACGGCGCTTTTCGTGCTTCTCAACCTCGTCGCGGACCTCATCGTCGGAGCTTTGGACCCCCGTGTCAGAAGCGGTTTCTGAACCACCTGCCGCAAGGAGCGGCTATCTCAAGGCGTTCCGCCGCGTCCTGCGCGAACCCCTGGGTCTGCTCGGGGTCACGCTCGTCGTGCTGATGGTCTTCGCCGCGATCTTCGCCGACGTGCTGGCCACGACGGAACCCTCCAGGATCGCGCCGCGCGACCGCTTTCTGCCGCCGGGGGCCGAGCATCTTCTCGGCACCGACCAGCTTGGCCGCGACCTATTCTCGCGCGTGTTGCACGGCGGCCGGATCGCGCTCAGCGTGGCGCTCGGCGCCACCGGCGCCTCGCTCTCGATCGGCATCGTCCTCGGGCTCATCGCCGGATACGGGCCGCGCTGGCTCGACAACCTGATGATCCTCGTCTTCGACGCGATCAAGAGCTTCCCGACGGTGATGCTGGCGCTCTCGTTCGTGACGCTCTTCGGACCGTCGCTGACCGCCGTGGTCCTCGTCGTGGTCATCGTCAACGTGCCGGGCTACGCGCGCATCATCCGGACCCAGACCATCGCGCTCAAGACCGCGGAGTTCGTCACCGCGGCGCAGAGCATGGGCGCCAGCACCGCGCGCATCCTGCGCGTCCACATCCTGCCGAATGTCGTCGGCCCGATCCTGATCCTCGCCTCGATGGACATCCCCGTGGTGATCGCCATCGAGGCCGGGATGAGCTTCCTCGGCCTCGGGGTGCGGCCGCCGACGCCGAGCTGGGGCTCGATCCTCAACGACGGCTTCGCCAATATCCGCGAGACGGTGTGGATCGTCGTCGCCGGCGGCATGCCGATCATCCTGACGACACTCGGCTTCACCTTCCTCGGCGAGACGCTGCGCGACATCTTCGACCCAAGGCTGAAGGCGCGCTGATGACCGTGCTCTCCGTCAGCGATCTGAACGTCTCGTTCTCCACCGAGGAGGGGCGGCTCCTCGCGCTGAAGAACGTCTCCTTCGACGTGCCCGAGCGGCGCATCGTCGGCATCGTCGGCGAAAGCGGCTGCGGCAAGTCCACGCTGATCAACGCGGTGCTCGGGCTTCTCGCCAAGAACGGCCGCATCGACAGCGGCTCGATCCTCTTCGAGGGCAGGAGCGAACTGACGAGCCTCGGCCCGGCTCAGATGCGGGCGCTCAGGGGGGTGCGGATCTCGACCGTGTTCCAGGACCCGATGGGCGCCCTCAATCCGGTGATCTCGATCGGCCAGCAGATGGTGAACATCCAGTACCGCTCGAAACGCTCGAAGGCCGAAAAGATCGCACTTGCGGCCGAGATGCTGAAACAGGTCCGCATCCCCGACGCCGAGGCGGCGCTTGCGCGCTATCCGCACGAGTTTTCCGGCGGCATGAAGCAGCGCATCGCCATCGCGATGGCGCTGATGATGGAGCCGTCGCTGCTGATCGCCGACGAACCGACGACGGCGCTCGACGCGACGCTCGAAGTCGCGACGATCGAGCTTCTGAAGGCGCTGCAGGAGAAGATCGGCTGCTCGGTCCTGTTCATCTCGCACCATCTCGGGGTGATCGCCGAGCTTTGCGACGACGTGGTGGTGATGTATGCCGGCGAGGTCGTCGAGCGCGGCACGACGCGGCAGGTCTTCAACGACCCACGCCATCCCTACACCCTCCGGCTTCTCGAATGCGACCCGGCGCGGCAGCATGAGCGCACGCGCCACCTGCCGACCATCCCGGGCGAGATCCCCGACCTGCGCAGGCGGCCCGAGGGCTGCATCTTCGCGCCGCGCTGCCACCGCCGCCACGCCGCCTGCGCCGCCGCGCCGCCCGACATCGATGTGGGCAGAGGCCATGTCGCGCGCTGCTTCCTCGCCGACCGCCCCGAACCCGCGGAGGCCACGGCATGAGCGGCGATCCGATCCTCAAGGTCGACGATGTCGAGGTCGCCTTCCCGGTCGGCCGCATCGGACGGCGCAGCAGCATCCTCGGCGTCGCCGGCGTGAGCTTCGAGGTGCATCGCGGCGAAACCTTCGCGCTCGTCGGCGAAAGCGGGTCGGGCAAGACCACCCTCGCCCGGGCCGTGAACGGCCTGCAGGCGATCTCGCGCGGCACGATCACCTTCGAGGGCCGGCGCATCGACGGGCTCGCCCGGCAGGCGATGAAACCGATCCGCAAACGCATGGCGATGATGTTCCAGGACCCGGTCGGCTCGCTGTCGCCGCGGATGACGGTCGGCGATCTCGTGACCGAGCCGTTCCGCATCCACGGCCTCGAGGACCGCAACCTCAAGGACGAGACCGCGCGGCTCCTGGCGCTGGTCGGGCTGACGCGCGATTTCGCGAATCGCTACCCGCACCAGCTCTCAGGCGGCCAGGCCCGGCGCGTCGGCGTCGCCCGCGCCATCGCGCTGAACCCGACCCTGATCATCGCCGACGAGCCGACGGCGGGGCTCGACGTCTCGGTGCAGGGCGAGGTTCTGAACCTGCTCAACGAACTGCGCGAACGGCTCGGGCTCGCCATGGTGGTCATCACCCACAACCTGCATGTCGTGCATCACATCGCCGACCGGGTGGCCGTGATGTATCTCGGCCGCTTCGTCGAGACCGGCGAGACCGAGGCGGTGTTCCAGGCGCCCGCGCATCCCTACACCGCCGCCCTTCTCTCGGCCAACCCCGAGCCCGACCCCGACAAGGCGCGCGACCGGATCGCGCTGCCCGCCGAGGTGCCCTCGCTCCTCGCCCGGCCGCCGGGATGCGAGTTCCATACCCGCTGCCCCTGGGCCGAGGCGCGCTGTTCGCGCGAGGTCCCGGCCCGGCGCGACGTCGGCGGCCGCCGCGTCGCCTGCCACTTCCCGCTCGCCCCCGGCGCCCGCCCGCCGCCCCGCAAGGAGAGACCCCATGTCTAAGATCCGCACGATCGAGACCGTCTGGATCCCGATGCCCGACGGCGCGCGTCTGGCGGCGCGCGTCTGGATGCCCGAGGATGCCGAGTTGACCCCGGTTCCCGCGATCCTCGAATATATCCCCTACCGCCGCCGCGACCGCACGCGGCTTCGCGATGAATCGATGCATCCGCATTTCGCCAAGGCCGGCTACGTCGCGATTCGCGCCGACATGCGCGGATCGGGCGACAGCGACGGGGTGATGCGCGACGAGTATTCGGACCAGGAAATTCAGGACGGCCACGACGTCGTCGCGTGGATCGCCGCGCAGCCCTGGTGCGACGGCAATGTTGGCATGTTCGGCAAGTCATGGGGGGCCTACACCTCGTTCCAGGTCGCCGCCAGGCGCCCGCCCGCGCTCAAGGCCATCGCCCCAGTCATGGGCACCGACGACCGCTGGCTCGAGGACATCCACTTCTACGGCGGAGTGCTCGCCAACGACAACTTCTGGTGGGGCTCGATCATGCAGCTCTACAACGCCATGCCGCCGGACCCCGAGATCGTCGGAGACGAGAACTGGCGGCGGATGTGGAAAGAGCGGCTGGAGGCGATGTGCTTCTGGCCCGCCTTGTGGCTCGGCCACCAGACACATGACGGCATGTGGCGGCGCGGGTCGATCTCCGAGACCTACGAAGACGTCGACATTCCCGTCTACTTCTTCGGCGGCTGGGCCGATCTCTTCCGCGACACGCCGTTCCGCATCGCCGAGCGGCTGAAAGGCCCGGTCAAGGTGCTGATGGGCCCCTGGGCGCATCTCTATCCGCACGAAGGATCGCCCGCTCCCAAGGCGGATTTCCTGGGCGAGCTCATCCGGTTCTGGGATCATCACCTGAAGGGGATCGACACCGGACTGATGGACGAACCGCTCCTCAGATTCTGGTTGCAGGACGGCGTGCGCCCGGCAGGCTTGCATGCCGAACGCCCCGGAATATGGGTCGAGGAAGCCGCATGGCCGTCACCCAATGTCGCGGACCGCCAGTTCTGGCTGAATGACGGCGGTCTCGGCGACGCCCCGAAGACCGGCGACGCGCTTGCCATCTCGTCTCCCCAGACCTTCGGCTCGGCCGGGGGCGACATGTGCTCCTTCGCGATTCCGGGCGACATGCCGACCGACTGCCGGATCGATGCGGCGGGCGCGCTGTCCTTCCGGACCGATCCGCTGACCGAGGACATGGCCATCCTCGGCCAGCCACGGATCGCCCTGACCGTCGCCGCCGACCGCCCGCAAGCCTTCGTCGCGGCACTCCTGGTCGACGAGGCGCCGGACGGGGCGCAGACCCTCGTTTCGCGCGGTTTCTGCAACCTCATGCACCGCAAGTCCGACACAGCGCCGGAACCGGTCGTGCCGGGCGAGGAGATGGCCGTCACCGTGCCGCTTCACGGCATCGGCTACCGGCTGCCAAAGGGCCACCGGCTGGTCGTGCAGATCGCCTCCGCCTACTGGCCGATCCTCTGGCCCGCGCCGGAGCCGGTGACGCTCACCCTCCGCCCCGGCACTTCCGCGCTCCACCTGCCGCTTCGCGCCGCGCCGCGGGACGCGCCCGAACCCCGCGCCCTGCCCGCGCCGCCGCCCGCCGACAAGCCCCGCCCGAGCGCCCGGCTGCGCGAAGGCTCGCTGGAGCGGACCCATATCCGCGACCTTACCACCGGCGTGCTCTCGGAACGCATCTTCATCGACGGCGGCGTCTTCGGCCCGGTCGGGCGGATGCGGCTCGAGACCGGCACCGAGCTTGGCGACGTCTCCGAACGAATATACGCGATCCACCCCGACGCCCCGCTCTCGGCCCGCGCGACGATGGAGCAGGAGTCGCTCTTCGAACGCGGGGACTGGAAAGTCCGCATCAAGACCCGGTCCGAGATGACCGCCACGAAGACCGACTTCCTCCTCAAGGCGCGCGTCGAGTGCTGGGACGGCGAGACGCTGTTCCACGAGGTCGACTGGGACCACACGATCCCCCGCAACGGCATGTAGAGGGAGCCCGATATGCCCGCCATCCCCGTCCGCACCGAGTTTCCGCGCAGGGTCCGCGAGATCGAGAACACCTGGATCGAGATGCCGGACGGCGTGAAGCTCGCCGCGCGGATCTGGCTGCCGGAGGATGCCGAGGACGATCCGGTGCCGGCGATCCTCGAATACCTGCCCTACCGCAAGCGCGACGGCACGGTCGAGCGCGATCACCTCACCCATCCCTATTTCGCCGGCTTCGGCTATGCCGGCGTCCGGGTGGACATGCGCGGCACCGGCGACAGCGAGGGGGTGTGCAAGGGCGAATACCTCAAACAGGAACAGGACGACGGCATCGCGGTCATCGAGTGGCTGGCCAAGCAGAGCTGGTGTTCGGGCGCGGTGGGCATGATCGGCATCTCCTGGGGCGGGTTCAACGGCCTGCAGATCGCGGCGCGACGGCCCGCGGCCCTGAAGGCGGTCATCACGCTCTGCTCGACCGATGACCGCTATGCCGACGACATCCATTTCATGGGCGGCGCGATGCTCACCGACAAGCTCGCCTGGGGGGCCACGGCCTTCGCCATCGCCCATACGCCGCCCGACCCCGCCATCGTCGGCGACCGCTGGCGCGACATGTGGCGCGAGCGCCTGGAGGGCAACGGCCTCTGGATGCTCGACTGGTTCCGCCACCAGCGGCGCGACGATTTCTACCGCCACGGCTCGATCTGCGAGGATTACGCCGCTGTCGAGATCCCGGTCTACGCGGTGGGCGGCTGGGTCGACGGCTACACCAACCCGATCTTCCGGATGCTCGAGCACCTGCCCGGCCCGAAAAAGGGGCTCGTCGGCCCGTGGGGGCACAAATATCCGCATTTCGCGGAGCCGGGGCCGCGGATCGGCTTCCTGCAGGAATGCCTGCGCTGGTGGGACCAGCACCTCAAGGGCATCGACACCGGCATCATGGACGAACCCATGCTGCGCGCCTGGATCCAGGACCCCGCCCCGCCCGCGCCGCATTTCGCCGAGCGTCCGGGCCGCTGGGTCACCGAGCGGTCGTGGAAGACCGGCACCGGGCCGATGCGGACCTACAACCTCCTTCCCGGCCGTCTGGACCCGTCCGCCGTTTCAGACACGGCGATCGCCATCGCCTCGCCGCAGACCGCCGGGCGCTACGCCCAGGCCTGGTGCTCCTACGGCGCGGGGCCGGACCAGTCGCTCGACCAGTCGCGCGAGGACCGGGCGATGACCGTCTTCCTGTCCGATCCGCTGGCGGAGGACTTGGAGATCCTCGGCTTCCCGACGGTCGAGGCCGAAATCGCCTCGGACCGTCCGGTCGCGAACCTCTTCGCGGTCCTGTCGGCGACGAACCCGGACGGGACTTCGACCCTCGTCAGCTTCGGCGTGCTGAACCTGGCGCATCGGGCTTCGCATTCCGATCCGGTGCCGATGACGCCTGGCCAACCAGAGAAGCTCGCGGTCCAGCTGAACGTCATCGGCCAGCGCTTCGCCAAGGGGCAGCGCATCCGGCTGGCCCTGTCCACGGCGTTCTG
>JBFKMA010000052.1:0-10484 GCA_041630175.1 Albidovulum sp. | reverse complement strand
GGGCGCAGGTCTTCGAGGTCACCGAATCGGCGGGCCTGTCCACCGTCACCGAAGGGAGCCGGGCATGACCCCGCAGCGCGTCACCCTCATCACCCTCGGCGTCGCCGATCTGGCCCGGTCGCGGGCCTTCTACGAGGCGCTCGGCTGGCAGCCGGCCACGGCCATAGAGGAGGTGGTCTTCTACCAGATCCACGGCGCGGTTCTGGGGCTCTTCGGGCGGAAGGCGCTGGCCGCCGACCAAGGCCGGCCGGGAACGGAGCTTGGTACCGGGGCGATGACGCTGGCGCAGAATTTCGCCACCGAGGCCGAGGTGGACGCGGTCTGGGAGGCGGCGGTCAAGGCCGGGGCGGAGCCGCTGAAGCCGCCCGAGAAGGTCTTCTGGGGCGGCTATTCCGGCTATTACGCCGATCCCGACGGCCATGTCTGGGAGGTCGCGATGAACCCGTTCTGGCCCTTGGCCGAGGACGGCAGCCTGACCCTGCCGAAGCCGGAATGACCGGGTCGGCGCATTTTTGAGGCCAGGATGACGCTGAGCGCGGTCTCTGTCCTGCTCTATATCGGGGCGCTCGGCATCCTCTGGGCGACGCCGGGCCCGGTCTGGGTGGCGCTCACCGCCCGCGCGCTCACCGGCGGGTTCGCGGGCGCCTGGCCCCTGGCCGTGGGCGTGACGCTCGGCGACCTCGTCTGGCCCTTGGTCGCGATCTTCGGGCTGGCCTGGATCGTCGATCAGTGGGCGTCCTTCATGACCGTGATGCGCTACGTCGCGGCGGTGATCTTCGTCACCATGGGCTGGCTCCTGATCCGCCATGCCGGGCAGCCTGTGTCGCGCGACAGCCGCCTGACCCGGCCGGGCCGCTGGGCGGGCTTCATGGCCGGCGTCGCCGCGATCCTCGGCAATCCCAAGGCGATCCTGTTCTACATGGGCGTGCTGCCGGGCTTCTTCGACCTCAGGCAGGTGACGGCGGCGGATATCGCGGTGATCGCGCTGGCCTCGATGACGGTGCCGCTGCTCGGCAACCTCGCGCTTGCCGTCCTTGTCGACAAGGCGCGCGGGCTACTGAAGTCGCCGCGCGGGCTTTACCGGATGAACATGGCGGCGGGGGCGCTGCTGATCGCGGTCGGGGGCCTGATCGCGGCGGTCGAGGTCTGAGTCCTCGGCTCTCCGCCACGCGCCGATCGTGCTCGCCGGGTGGTCAGCTCCGCTCGCCGGTGCGCCGCCTGGCCCTGCGGCCTTCGAGCACGCCCGATTCGAGGATGATCTCCGACACCTGATGCTCGCGCCGGTAGGCCATGACATGGACGCCGGAGACGCCCTTGATCTCACGAATCTGCTGGATCAGCTCGATGCAGATCTTCTTGCCCTCCGCGCCCGGTTTCTCGGCCTTCTCCATGCGCTCGATCAGCGCGTCGGGGACGTGGATGCCCGGCACGTTCGAGCGCATCCAGCGCGCCGCCTTGGCCGAGGCCAGGGGCCCGACGCCTGCGAGGATATAGACCTTCTTGTCGAGACCGAGGTCGCGGACCCGCGCCATGAACTTCTCGAACAGGGGGATGTCGTAGATGTAGTTCGTCTGGATGAACTCCGCCCCGGCCTCAACCTTCTTGGCCAGCCGTTCGGGGCGCCACTCGTAAGGCGGGATGCAGGGGTTCTCGGCGGCGCCGAGGAACATCTGCGGCGGCCGGGTGATCTTGCGGCCCGAGAGGAACATGCCCTGGTCGCGCATCGTCCGGATGGTGCGCAAAAGCGTCAGCGAATCGAAGTCGAAGACCGGCTTGGCGCCGGGCTGGTCGCCGACGCCGACGCCGTCACCGGTCAGGCAGAGGCAGTTCGTGACCCCCATCGCCGCCGCCCCGAGCACGTCGCCCTGGATCGCGATCCGGTTCCGGTCGCGGCAGGAGATCTGGTAGACCGTGGAATAGCCCGCCCGCGTCAGGAGCGCGCTGATCCCGATCGAGGACATGTGGCAGTTGGCGCCAGAGGCATCGGTGGCGTTGATCGCGTCCGCGACCTCACCGAGGGGCTGCGCCGCCTCGAACACGTCCGAGGGGTCGGCGCTGTCGGGCGGGTTCAGCTCCGCCGTGACCGCGAAACGGCCCGCGCGCAGCACCCGTTCCAGCCGGCTGTGCGAGACATGGCCCTCGGGCGGTGGCGCATAGACCGGGACCTGGTCGGAATAGTCACCCGTCGCACTCATTTCCTCAGCACCTCCCGGTTGACCGCGCTCGGCGGTTCCTCTGCCAGCGGCGCGACCGAGGGCTCGATCGCCCGCGCCTCGGGGAAGGCCGTCGCCATGGCGGTGCGCGCGGCTTCCCGCGCCTCGCGGAGCTTCGCGGCCTTCTCGCGGCTCACCCGCAGCCAGGAGGAGGAGCCCTTGAGGCTGCGGTCCACCGGCGGCAACACCTCGCGGATCTTCTGGCCGCCCTTCATCCGCGTCGAGCCGTCCCAGGCCGCGACCCAGACGCATTTCATCCAGGGCTTGACCTCGCAATAGTTCCCCGGCCGCACGCCGCCGCAGGGGCCGTTCCTGAGTTCCTTGGGGCAGTTCATCGGGCAGGACATGCCGGTCGAGGAGAGCACGCATTGCCCGCACATCTTGCAGTCGAAGAGCACCGACTTCACGCCCTGTTCGAGAAGCGCGATCGGCCGCTCGACCCGGTTGTAGCCGATCTTCGCAAAGAGCGGGTCGAGCGCGACCATCACCCCTTCGACTCGCTGGTAGATCCATTCGAAACTGCGCGAATGCCGGATGGCAAAGAGGCGGGCGCGGTACATGGCGGCTCCTCTGCTGGGATGCGCCGCTTGCGGCGCTTGGCGCTCAGGATTGAGTCCGGCCGCGGCGAATGCAAGCCAAAAGCGCCGCCCGTTGCGACGGAGCGGACGGCAATCATGTCACGACGGGGATCGCCTCCGGCCCCTAATCTGAATATGGAAGGGGCATGGAATCAGGGAATCTCAGCAGCTTCACCCCGTTCGGCCCTACCGGCCGCATGCCGGTGTCCCGCCCGTCGGCGCGGCGCTTGCGAGAGGCCCCGCATCCTCGCTTCGTGTTTGCCGCCTGCTTCCGCACCGCGGCCGGGGATTGCCCGGTCCCGCAGGACGGGCCGATCTTCGGGCGGGCGGCGGTTGACGACATCGGCAAATCGGAGGTTTCCCCATGACGGTCTATGCGCTGAACGGTCTCGGGCGGATGGGCAAGCTGGCCCTGCGTCCGCTCATGGAGCGCGGGGCGAAGATCGCCTTCCTGAACGACGCGGTCGGCGATCCCGCGATACATGCGCATCTTCTCGAATTCGACACAGTTCACGGCCGCTGGCCCGCGGCCTTCTCGCATGACGAGGCTTCGATCACCATCGACGGAACCCGGCTGCTGGTCACGTCGCAGCGCCGGATCGAGGATCTGCCGCTTGCCGGCGTGGATGTGGTCATCGACTGCACCGGCGCCTTCAAGACCGAAGCGAAACTCGCCCCCTACTTCGCGGCCGGGGTGAAGACGGTCGTCGTCTCCGCCCCGGTGAAGGACGGCGATGCCGCCAATATCGTCTACGGCGTCAACCACGAGGTCTACGATCCCGCTCGCCACCGCATCGTGACCGCCGCAAGCTGCACGACGAACTGCCTCGCCCCGGTGGTCAAGGTGCTGCACGAGACGATCGGCATCCGCCACGGCTCGATGACCACGATCCACGACGTGACCAACACCCAGACCATCGTCGACCGGCCCGCCAAGGACCTGCGCCGCGCGCGGTCGGCGCTGAATTCGCTGATCCCGACGACGACCGGTTCCGCGACCGCGATCACGCTCATCTATCCCGAGCTGAAGGGGCGGCTGAACGGCCACGCGGTGCGGGTGCCGCTCCTCAACGCCTCGCTCACCGACTGCGTGTTCGAGATGGAGCGGCCGACCACGGTCGAGGAGGTGAACCGCCTCTTCCGCGCGGCGGCCGAGGGGCCGCTCAGGGGCATCCTCGGCTACGAGGAACGCCCGCTCGTGTCGGCCGACTACACCAACGACCCGCGCAGCTCGATCATCGACGCGCCCTCGACCATGGTGGTGAACGGCACCCAGGTGAAGGTCTTCGCCTGGTACGACAACGAATGGGGCTACGCCCACCGGCTCGTCGACGTGGCGCTGATGGTCGGGGCCGCGCGATGAATCGCCCCGACGGCCTCGCGGCCTACATCGCCGTCACGGCGGCCTACTGGGCCTTCATGCTGACCGACGGCGCGCTCAGGATGCTGGTGCTTTTGCATTTCCACACGCTCGGCTTCAGCCCGGTGCAGCTCGCCTATCTCTTCGTGCTCTACGAGGTCGCGGGCATCGTCACCAACCTTGCCGCCGGCTGGATCGCCGCGCGGTTCGGGCTCACGGCGACCCTCTATGCCGGCCTCGGCCTGCAGGTCGCGGCGCTCGTCGCGCTGGCGCAGCTCGACCCGTCCTGGGCGATCGGCGTCTCGGTCATCTATGTCATGGCGGTTCAGGGGGCTTCCGGGGTCGCCAAGGATCTCGCCAAGATGAGCGCGAAATCGGCGGTGAAGCTTCTTGCGCCGAAAGGGCAGGGCGGGCTTTTCCGCTGGGTGGCGCTGCTCACCGGCTCGAAGAACGCGGTGAAGGGGCTCGGCTTCTTTCTCGGCGCCGCCGCGCTCGGCCTGTTCGGCTTCGTCGCCACGCTCTGGGGGATGGCGGCGGTGCTCGCCGTCATCCTCGTCGCGGTCCTCCTCCGGATGCCGCCGGGCCTGCCCGGCGGCCGCAAGGAGGTGAAGTTCCGCGAGGTCTTCTCCCGCAATCCGAACGTCAACTGGCTGAGCGCCGCGCGGGTCTTCCTGTTCGGCGCCCGCGACGTCTGGTTCGTGGTCGGCATCCCGATCTACTTCCACGCGGTGCTCTCGGACGGGAGCGCGGCCGGCAACCGTGCCGCGTTCTTTGCCGTCGGAAGCTTCATGGCCGCCTGGATCGTGCTCTACGGCGCGGTCCAGGCCGCGGCGCCGCGTCTCCTTGGGGCCGCGAGCCGCAGCGAGGCGGAGATCATCGGCACGGCGCGGCACTGGGTCGCGTGGCTGGCCCTCGTCCCCACCATCCTCGCCGGTGCCGCCTGGTGGGCCGGCGATCCCGCCGCCTGGCTGACGATGACGCTCGTCGCCGGACTGCTGGTCTTCGGCGCGCTCTTCGCGGTGAACTCGTCGTTGCATTCCTACCTGATCCTCGCCTTCACCGAGGACCGCCGCGTGACGATGGATGTCGGCTTCTACTACATGGCCAACGCCGCCGGACGGCTCGCGGGGACCGTGCTCTCCGGGGTCAGCTACCAGGCGGGCGGCCTGCCTTTGTGCCTTGCCACGGCGGCGGCGATGCTGGCCGCGAGCCGGCTCTGCGCCGGGCGGCTCGATGCGCAGGCCGCTGCGGAGCGGATTTCGGGCTGAAGGTCGTTCTAGGGCGATGCTGGTGCGGGCGGTGGGACTCGAACCCACACGGCCTGACGGCCCACAGATTTTAAGTCTGATATGTCTACCATTCCATCACGCCCGCACTGGCGCGCCGGGCGCGGCCGCGCCCGAAAAATCTCCTACCGCCAAGGCGCGCCGATCACAATCGCCTTCCCCAAGGACAGGTCAAAGCCCGGCCTCCTTCACCGCCTCCATCGCCACATAGGTCGAGGTCGAGGCGACATGCGGAAGCTGCGAGATCCGCTCGCCCAGCACCCTCCGATAATCGGCGATATCGCTGGTGCGCACCTTCATCAGGTAGTCGAAACCGGCGGCCATCATGTGGCATTCCTCGATCTCCGGCACGCCGCGCACCGCCTTGTTGAAGGCCTGCAGCGCGGATTCGCGGGTATCCGAAAGCCGCACCTCGACATAGGCGACATGCGCGAGCCCCATGCGGATCGGATTGAGCATCGCCCGGTAGCCCGCAATGACCCCGGCCTCCTCCAGCCGCTTTACCCGCGCCTGGGTGGGGGTCTTGGTCAAGCCGATGCGGCGGGAAAGCTCGGTGACCGACATGCGCCCGTCCTCCGACAGGGCGCGCAGAATCGCGGCGTCGAAACGGTCCAGATCCGGAAGTTCATTCGACATGCAATGCGCCACCATTTTGGTCTGTTCGGCTAGTGTTTCGATTATTTCAGGCAAACCGCCTGCATGGCAAGCGTTATCATGGGCCATTCGCAGGAGGACCCCATGCACAGCCACTGGCAAGACATCGAAACCGGATCGCTCACCCCCGAAGCCCCGCTTCTGGAACGTCTGATCGCCGGGGCGGCGCTCGGGTCGCAGGACCGCGCCCGCATCGCGGCCTCCGGTGCCGAGCTCGTGCGCCAGATCCGCGCCGATGTGCGCCCCGGCCTGATGGAGGTCTTCCTCGCCGAATACGGGCTCTCGACCGAGGAGGGCATCGCGCTGATGTGCCTCGCCGAGGCGCTCCTCAGGGTGCCCGATGCCGACACGATGGATGCGCTGATCGAGGACAAGATCGCGCCCTCCGACTGGGGCAAGCATCTCGGCCATTCCGCCTCCTCGCTGGTCAACGCCTCGACCTGGGCGCTGATGCTGACCGGCAAGGTGCTGGAGGAAAAGGAGCCCGGCATCGTCGGCCACCTGCGCGGCGCGATGAAGCGCCTGGGCGAGCCGGTGATCCGCCGCGCGACGCGCCAGGCGATGAAGGAGATGGGCCGCCAGTTCGTCCTCGGCGAGACGATCAACGCCGCGATGGAACGCGCCGCGAAGATGGAGGCGCAGGGCTACACCTATTCCTACGACATGCTCGGCGAGGCGGCGAAGACCGCTGAGGATGCGGAACGCTATGCCGTGGCCTATTCCAAGGCGATCGCCGCGATCGCCACCGCCGCCAAGAGCGCCGATATCCGCGACAATCCGGGCATCTCGGTCAAGCTCTCGGCGCTACATCCGCGCTACGAGGTCGCCCAGGAGGCCCGCGTGATGAAGGAGCTCGTGCCGGTGGTGCGCGACCTCGCCCGCCAGGCCGCGAAGGCGCGGATGGGCTTCAACATCGACGCGGAGGAGGTCGACCGGCTGACGCTGTCCTTGAAGGTCATCGAGGCGGTGCTCTCCGATCCCGAGCTTGCCGGCTGGAACGGGTTCGGCGTCGTCGTGCAGGCCTATGGCCGCCGCGCCGCACCGGTGCTCGACTGGCTCCACGCGCTGAGCGAGAAGCTCGACCGCAAGATCATGGTGCGCCTCGTCAAGGGCGCCTACTGGGATGCCGAGGTCAAGCGCGCCCAGGTTTTCGGGCTCGACGATTTCCCGGTCTTCACCCGCAAGGAGGCGACCGATGTGAGCTACATCGCGAACGCGAAGAAGCTCCTGTCGATGACCGACCGCATCTACCCGCAATTCGCGACCCACAACGCCCATACCGTCGCCGCGATCCTAGACATGGCTGACGGCCAGCCCTTCGAGTTCCAGCGCCTGCACGGCATGGGCGAACGGCTGCACGACATCGTGCTGAAGCGCGAAAAGACCCGCTGCCGGATCTACGCGCCGGTCGGCGCGCATCGCGACCTCTTGGCCTATCTCGTGCGGCGGCTTCTCGAAAACGGCGCCAACTCCTCCTTCGTCAACCAGATCGTCGACGAGGACGTGGCGCCCGAAGCGGTCGCCGCCTGCCCGCTGAACGCGGTCGAGGCGATGCTGCCGGGCCTCACCAACCGCGCCATCCGCAAGGGGCCGGACCTGTTCATGCCCGAGCGCCGCAACTCCGAGGGCTTCGACCTCACCGACGCGCCGACGCTCAAGCGGATCGACGAAGCGCGGGACGAGTTCGCCAAGACCGAGTTCGCCGCCCAGCCGCTGCTCGCCAGCAAGGTCAAGGGCATTGCCCCGAAGAAGGTGCTCAACCCCGCGACCGGCCAGCTCGTCGGCCGCGTGACCGAGGCCGCCGCCGAGGATGTCGAGGCAGCGCTTGCCGCCGCGAAGCCGTGGAAGGCGTCGGCCGCCGAGCGTGCGGCGGTCCTCAACCGCGCCGCCGATCTCTACGAGGAGAATTTCGGCCCGATCTTCGCCCTCCTCGCCCGCGAGGCCGGCAAGACGCTGATGGATGCGGTGGCCGAACTGCGCGAGGCGGTGGACTTCCTGCGCTACTACGCCGCGCGCGGGCTGGAACTGACCCAGCCGCCCTTGGGCACCTTCACGTGCATCAGCCCCTGGAACTTCCCGCTGGCGATCTTCACCGGTCAGATCGCGGCCGCGCTCGCCGCCGGCAACGCGGTGCTGGCGAAACCCGCCGAACAGACGCCGCTCATTGCCGCCCACGCCGTGGCACTTCTCCACAAGGCCGGCGTGCCGGCCTCGGCGCTGCAACTCCTGCCCGGCGACGGCGCCACGGTCGGCGCGAAGCTCACCTCCGATCCGCGCGTGGGCGGCGTCTGCTTCACCGGCTCGACCGAGACCGCGATGCTGATCCGCAAGGCGATGGCGAAACACCTCGCCCCCGGCGCGCCCCTGATCGCCGAGACCGGCGGCCTGAACGCGATGATCGTCGATTCCACCGCGCTTCCCGAACAGGCGGTGCGCGACATCGTCGTCTCGTCCTTCCAGTCGGCAGGCCAGCGCTGCTCGGCCCTCCGCTGCCTCTACGTGCAGGAAGACATCGCCCCCCATTTCACCGACATGCTCTTCGGCGCGATGGAGGAGCTTTCGGTCGGCGATCCCTGGCACCTTCCCACCGATGTTGGCCCGGTGATCGACGCCGAAGCCGAACAGGGCATCCGCGCCCATGTCGAGAAGGCCCGCAAGGAAGGCCGGCTGCTGCGCCAGCTCTCGACCCCACGCGGCGGCCATTTCATCGCGCCTTCCGTGATCCGCGTGAAGGGCATTGCCGAGATGAAGCGCGAGATCTTCGGCCCCGTCCTCCACATCGCCACCTTCGATGCCGAGGACCTGCCGAGGCTCATCGACGACATCAACGCCACCGGCTACGGCCTGACCTTCGGGCTGCACACCCGGATCGACAACCGCGTGCAGGAACTGACCGAGGCGCTCCACGTCGGCAACATCTACGTCAACCGCAACCAGATCGGCGCGGTCGTCGGCTCCCAACCCTTCGGCGGCGAGGGGCTCTCGGGCACCGGCCCCAAGGCCGGCGGGCCGGAATACCTCGCCCGTTTCACCGCACCCGCGCCCGCCACTGCGACAGGCACTGCCACCGGCAAGGCCGACCCTGAGAAGGTTCAGGCCGCGCTCAACGCCGCCCCGATCCCGGCGCTGCTGACCCGCATCGACCTGCCGGGCCCGACCGGCGAATCCAACCGCCTCACGCTTCTCGCCCGCGCGCCCTTCCTCTGCCTCGGCCCCGGCCCGGAGGCGACCGAGGCGCAGGCCCGCGCGATCGAGGCGCTGGGCGGTCAGGCGATCGCGGTGGCCGGAACGCTCGCGCCTGAGGCGCTGGCCACGCTGAGAGGCTTCGCCGGCGTCCTCTACTGGGGCGAGGAACCCGCGGCGCGCGCTTACGGCGCGGCGCTGGCGGGCCGCGATGGGCCGATCCTGCCGCTGATCACCGCGATGCCCGATCTCGGCCATGTCGCGCATGAACGCCATGTCTGCGTCGACACCACCGCCTCGGGCGGCAACGCGCAGCTCCTGGCCGAGGCGGGCAACGCTTGACGGCGGGTCGCGGACGGGCGAGCCTCCCGGCATGTTCCCGCTCCGCGACCACAACCCCGCCGAAGGCACGCCCTATGTGGTCTACGCGCTGATCGCGGCGAACGTGCTCGCGTTCCTGCTCGAGCTTCCGCATATGGGCAGCGAACGCGCCATGTTCGCCTTCTGGCAAGACTGGGCGATGATCCCGGCGGCAGTGACGCAGGGCGGCGAGGTGCACGGCATCGTCACCTCGATGTTCCTCCATGCGGGCTTCCTGCATCTCGGGGGCAACATGCTGTTCCTGTGGATCTTCGGCGACAATCTCGAGGATCAGCTCGGCCATCTCGGCTTCCTCACGTTCTACATGACCGCCGGGGTCGCCGCCGCGCTCGCCCATATCGCCGCCGATCCAGGCTCGGTCATCCCGACAGTCGGCGCCTCGGGGGCGATCGGCGGGGTGATGGGCGGCTATCTCCTGCTCTTCCCCAGGGCGCGGGTCGATATCCTCGTGATCTTCGTCATCTTCTTCCGGGTCTTCACGATCCCCGCCTGGATCATGCTCGGGCTCTGGTTCGCGATGCAGGTCCTGTCCGGCCTCTCGACGCCCACCGATGGCGGCGGCATCGCCTACTGGGCCCATGCCGGCGGCTTCCTCGCCGGCATCGCGCTGACGCTCCCCGCCTGGCTGAAACGCGGCGCCGGCAGCTATTGGCGGCGCACCGAAGGCCACCCGCCGCATCCCGAGACCAGATACACGCGTTCGAACATCCCGGTGATCCGTCGCCGCAGGCGATAGGACGTGCCGGCGGACATCGGTCCGGCCATGGCCATCCTTCATCTTGCCGAAAATATCCTCGGGGGTGAATTGCCGCGAAAGCGGCAAGAGGGG
>JBFKMA010000051.1:0-10508 GCA_041630175.1 Albidovulum sp. | reverse complement strand
CGCCTCTTCGGCCACCTCGGTCGTGACATAGCCCTCCGCGCCCATGGCCTCGGCCATGCGCTCGCTGTCATAGACGTTCATCTGACAGCCATAGGTCTTGATGTAGAGCTTCTTCGGGGCGGGCATGGCGGACTCCCTGCGGGATCCGCGGTTCCTAGCGCAAATTGCCGCGTCCCGCAATTGGCCCGGGCCCGCTTGCATTCGTCGCGCGCTTCCCCGAATTTGCCGGTGTTCAGGTGTCGAACGGGACAGTGCATGCATTTCGCCTCGCTCAACGATCTCCTTGCCGGGTGCAAGGATCTCTTCGCCAAGGGACCGGTCGCGCTGATCTTCGTCGAGGATCCGGTGGAGATCACCTCGACCGTCATGCACCACGCCACGGTCGGCTTCCGCGAGATCCTGGTCTTCCTGCCCGACGACATCGCCGTCCCCGCCGAGGCCGAGGCCGCCGCCCATTGGGTGCGCTACCACACGCCCGCGCCGCATTCCGTGCCGAAGGCCGTCAACGCGCTCCTGGCGCGGGCGCCCGAGACGACCTGGTTCTACTACTGCTACAACGCGGAGTACCTGTTCTTCCCGTTCTGCGAACACCGCAACGTCCGCGAGATGCTGGCCTTCCACGCCGAGGAACGCCGCGACGCGATGCTGAGCTATGTCGTCGATCTCTACGCGCCGGATCTCGATCGCTTCCCGAACGCGGTGAGCCTCGACGAGGCGATGCTCGACCGGTCGGGCTACTACGCGCTCGCCCGCCCGGACCCGGTGACGGGCCACCCCAAGGAACGCCAGCTCGACTTCTTCGGCGGGCTCCGGTGGCGGTTCGAGGAACATGTCCCGAAGGCGCGGCGCAAGATCGACCGGATCGCGATCATCCGCGCCCGGCCGGGGCTTGCGCTGCGCGACGACCACACCTTCAACATCGAGGAATGCAACACCTATGCCTGCGCCTGGCACCACAACCTGACCGCCGCGATCGCCTCGTTCCGCACCGCCAAGGCGCTCAAGACCAATCCCGGCAGCATGTTCGATATCTGGAACTTCACCTGGCATGGCTCGGAGAAATTCGGATGGCACTCCCAGCAGTTGATGGATCTGGGGCTGATGGAGCCGGGACAGTGGTTCTGATCTGGCGCAGCGGAGCATCGCGATGACGATCAGGAAATCGGAATGGGCAGTCTTCTGGTTCACGATCGTCTACATCGCCGGCTTCTCGGCCTGGTTCCTGTCGATCGGGAACTACGAGTTCATCTGGTACATTCTGACCATGATCGCGATGATCGCGCTCGTCGGGTTCAACCTGCGGGTGGCGGAGTTTCCCGCCGGCCTGCTCTGGGCGCTCACGCTCTGGGGGCTTGCGCACATGGCGGGCGGGGGCGTTCCGGTGGGCGGCAGCGTGCTCTACGCCGCGGTGCTCGTGCCGCTCACCGAGAACGGCGAGCTGACGCTGCTGAAATACGACCAGGTCGTTCACGCCTACGGGTTCGGCGTCACCGCCTGGCTCTTGTTTCACATCCTGCGGCGCAATTTCCCCGCAATGCAGCGGACCTGGTCGATCTACGTCTTTCCCGCCATCGGCGCGATGGGGCTGGGGGCGGTGAACGAGATCATCGAGTTCACGGCGGTCGTGACGATCGCCGATACCGGAGTGGGCGGCTACTTCAACACCGCGCTCGATCTGGTCTTCAACGCCGCCGGCGCGATCATCGCGGTTCTCTGGCTGGCGGCGCGCAACCGCCGCTGAGCGGGCGGAGCGATCAGGTCTTCTTGAGCCGGATCACCACGTCCACACGTGACAGTTCCGCCCCCTCGGGCAGATCCGGCAGCCGCGCGATCTGCAGATCCTCGACCGGCGCGTCGACCAGCCGGCCCTCCTCCTCCCAGAAGAAGTGCGGATGGTCGTCGAGCCGCGTGTCGAAATAGCTCCGCGAGCCGTCCACCGAGATCTCGTGGATCAGCCCGGCCTCGCAGAAGGCGCGCAGCGTGTTGTAGACCGTGGCGAGCGAAACCGGCTCTCCGACCGCGCCGGCCGCGGCGTGCAGGCTCTCGGCGGTGACGTGCCGGTCCTTGCCGTCGCCGACCAGAAGCGCGGCCAGCGACACCCGCTGCCGGGTCGGCCTGAGGCCCGCCCGCGCCAGCCAGCGCGTCCCGCGTTTCACCGCCTGTGCCTCGATCCCGTCCATGACGCCCCTTTCGCATGCGCGATAGGATATATAGGCTGCGGAAGCCCCGCTTTTCAATCGAAATTGCCGCGCCCCGCGCGCCGCCAGTGCCCTTGCCCTGACGGCAAGGCGGGTGATAGAGGGGGCAAGGATGCGATTGCGTGCGAGGGACGGGCAGAATGGCGGCATATCCAAGTAGTTTCAGCCGGGAGGAGCTTTTGAAATGCGCCCGCGGCGAACTGTTCGGCCCGGGCAATGCGCAGCTTCCCGAGCCGCCGATGCTGATGATGGACCGGATCACCGAGATCTCCGAGGATGGCGGCGCGCATGGCAAGGGCCATGTCGTGGCCGAGTTCGACATCCATCCGGACCTGTGGTTCTTCGCCTGCCACTTCCCCGGCAACCCGATCATGCCGGGCTGCCTCGGGCTTGACGGGCTCTGGCAGCTCACCGGCTTCAACCTCGGCTGGCGCGGCTGGGAGGGGCGCGGCTACGCGCTCGGCGTGGGCGAGGTGAAACTCACCGGCATGGTGCGGCCCGACCGCAAGATGCTGACCTACTACGTCGACTTCACCAAGGCCGTGCAGACCCGCCGGCTGACGATGGGCGTGGCCGATGGCCGCGTGGAAGCCGACGGCGAGGTCATCTATCAGGTCAAGGACATGAAGGTCGCGCTCTCCGCGAGCTGACCGAAGAGAAGGAGAGCGCCCATGCGCCGCGTCGTCATCACCGGGATCGGGATCGTCTCGCCCATCGGCAACAATGCCGCCGAGGTCGAAGCCAGCCTGCGCGCCGGGCGTTCCGGCATCGTCTTCGCGCCGGAATATGCCGAGCACGGCTTCCGCAGCCAGGTCCACGGCATGCCGCAGATCGTGCTCGAGGACCATATCGACAAGCGCAACCTGCGCTTCATGGGTCCGGGCGCGGCCTACAACTTCCTCGCCATGGAACAGGCGATCGCCGATAGCGGGCTCGAGGAAAGCGACGTCTCGAACGAGCGCACCGGCCTTGTCATGGGTTCCGGCGGACCGTCCACCTCGAACTTCTTCGAGGCGCACCGGATCGTCATCGAGAAGGGCGCGCCGAAGCGCATGGGCCCGTTCATGGTCACGCGCTGCATGTCCTCGACGAACTCGGCCTGCCTCGCGACGCCGTTCAAGATCAAGGGCGTGAACTACTCGATCACCTCGGCCTGCTCGACCTCGGCGCATTGCATCGGCAACGGCACCGAGCTCATCCAGATGGGCAAGCAGGACATCGTCTTCGCCGGCGGCGGCGAGGAACTGGACTGGACGCTGTCGTGCCTCTTCGACGCGATGGGCGCGATGTCGTCGAAATACAACGACGCGCCCGCGACCGCCTCGCGCACCTACGACGCGACCCGGGACGGCTTCGTCATCGCCGGCGGCGGCGGGGTCGTGGTGCTGGAGGAGCTCGGCCACGCCCTCGCCCGCGGCGCCAAGATCTACGGCGAGGTCACCGGCTACGGTGCCACTTCGGACGGCTACGACATGGTCGCGCCCTCGGGCGAGGGCGGCGAACGCTCGATGCGCGTCGCGCTGTCGACGCTGCCCGAGGGACGCAAGATCGACTACATCAACTCGCACGGCACCTCGACGCCGGTGGGTGACGTGACCGAGATGGAGGCGATCCGTCGCGTCTTCGGCAAGGGCTCGACGCCGCCCACCGCCTCGACGAAGTCGCTGACCGGCCATTCGCTCGGCGCCACCGGGGTGCATGAGGCGATCTATTCGCTCCTGATGATGAACGGCGATTTCATCGCCGCCTCCGCCAACGTGACAACGCTCGACCCAGCGCTCGACCCGACCGAGATCGTGACGACCCTGCGCGAGGGCGTGACGCTCGACGGCGTCCTGTCCAACAGCTTCGGCTTCGGCGGCACCAACGCAACGCTCGTGATGAGCAAGTATCTCGGGTGATGTGACATGGCCGGACTGATGCAGGGCAAGCGCGGGCTCGTCATGGGTGTCGCGAACGAGCGTTCGATCGCCTGGGGCATCGCCTCGGCGCTGGCCGCCGAGGGGGCCGAGCTTGCGTTCTCCTATCAGGGCGAGGCCTTCGGCAAGCGGGTGGAACCACTCGCCGCCTCGGTCGGGTCGGATTTCCTCGTCGACGTGGACGTGACCGACGACGCGAGCCTCGAGGCCTGCTTCGCGGCGCTGAAGGAGCGCTGGGGGAGGATGGACTTCCTCGTCCATGCCATCGCCTATTCCGACAAGGCCGAGCTGACCGGCCGCTTCATCAATACCAGCCGCGGCAACTTCAAGCATTCGCTCGACATCTCCTGCTTCTCGTTCATCGATGTCGCGCGCCGCGCCTCCGAACTCATGCCGGAAGGCGGCTCGCTCGTCACGCTGACCTATGGCGGGTCGAACCGGGTGACGCCGAACTACAACGTGATGGGCGTCGCCAAGGCGGCGCTCGAAAGTGCCACGCGCTATCTCGCGAACGATCTCGGGCCGCAGAAGGTCCGCGTCAACGCGATCTCGCCCGGCCCGATGAAGACGCTCGCCGGCGCCGCGATCGGCGGCGCGCGGGCGACATTCCGCCACACCGAGGCGAACGCGCCCTTGCGCGCCAACGCGACACTCGACGCGATCGGCGGAACCGCGGTCTACCTCCTGTCGGATTACGGCGCCTGCACCACCGGCGAGATCATCCGCGTCGATGGCGGCTACCACGTCCTCGGCATGCCGCAGCAGGAAAACCTCTGAGCCGGGCGGTCAGTCCGCCAGCCCCTCCTCGTCCAAGAGCGTGCGCCCCTCGCGGCTCTCGATCTCGATCACCCAGAGGTCGGGATCGCCGCGCCGCTGCCGCGCGATGGCACCGTCCACCTCGGCCTCCGGCCCTTCGGCGAGAACCACCCAGGCCCGCGCCCCGGTCATGAGGTCGAACGACCGCTGGTAAAGCCGCGCCGCGCCGTCGAGTGTCGCGAGCTTCACCAGAACCGCCCCCGCCGTCGCATCGCCGCGCGCCACGACATAGGCCGGGACATGCGCCGCCTGAAGCCGCGCGAGATAGGCCCGCACCCAGAAATCCGCGGTCAGCCGGGCGCTCACCGCCTGCCCCCTTCACCTTGCCGGAAAATATCCCCGCCGGAGGCTCCCGCACTCACCGCAGGCGCGCCGGCCGGGCGCAGGCAGGGCTCAGTCGCCATCCTTGAACTCGAGCCCCATCTCCGAATAGCGCTCTTTCTCCTCCTGCCAGTTCGGCCGCACCTTGACCTGGAGGAAGAGATGCACCGGCCGGCCGAGGAATTCCATCAGCTCGGCGCGCGCCTGCTGGCCCACCGCCTTGACCGTCTCGCCCTTGTGGCCGAGCACGATGCCCTTGTGGCCGTCGCGGGCGACATAGACGATCTGGTCGATGCGGGCCGAACCGTCCTCGCGCTCTTCCCAGCGCTCGGTCTCGACGGTGAGCTGGTAGGGCAGCTCCTCGTGCAGCCGCAAGGTCAGCTTCTCGCGCGTGACCTCGGCGGCGATCATCCGCAAAGGGAGATCGGCGATCTGGTCCTCGGGGTAGAACCACGGGCCTTGGGGTAGCTCCTGGCCGAGCCAGGCTTTCAGGTCCTCGACGCCGTGACCGCGCTCGGCCGAGATCATGAAGGTCTTCTCGAACGGATGCGCCTCGTTCAGCTTCTGCGACAGCGCCAGCAGCACCTCGGCCTTCACCCGGTCGATCTTGTTGATCGCGAGCGCCACGCGCTGGCCCTCGCCGGTGCGTTCCCTGAGCGCGTCGAGGATCGCCTGCACGCCGGGCGTCAGCCCGCGATGCGCCTCGACCAGCAGCACCACGATATCGGCATCCGCCGCCCCGCCCCAGGCGGCCGCGACCATCGCCCGGTCGAGCCGGCGGCGCGGGCGGAAGAGGCCCGGCGTGTCGACGAAGACGATCTGCGCCGCGCCTTCCATGGCGATGCCGCGGATCCGGGTGCGGGTGGTCTGCACCTTGTGGGTGACGATCGAGACCTTGGCGCCCACGAGGCGATTCAGGAGCGTCGACTTGCCGGCATTCGGCTCGCCGATGAGCGCCACGAAACCGGCGCGGGTCTGTTCTTCGGCCTCAGCCATTTCCGTTCTCCATCCGCGCCAGAAGCGCCTTTGCCGCCGCCTGTTCGGCCTGGCGTTTCGCGCCTGCGCGCGCGACCTCGGCCTCGCCGGTGGCGAGCCGCACCTCGACCGTGAAGACCGGCTGGTGGTCCGGCCCCTCGCGGCCGAGTTCGTTGTAGAAGGGCGGCGGCAGGCCGCGCGCCTGGGCCCATTCCTGCAGCGAGGTCTTGGCATCGCGGGCATCGGCCTCGACCTTGCCGATGCGCTCGCCCCAGAGCCGCAGAACGACGCCGCGCGCCGCCTCGAAGCCGGCATCGAGATAGACCGCGGCGATCACCGCCTCCATCGCGTCGCCGAGGAGCGCCTCCTTGCGGCGCCCGCCCGACATCATCTCCGACCGGCCGAGCTTCAGCACCTCGCCGAGCGCCACTTCACGGGCCACGGCGGCGCAGGTCTCCTTGCGCACCAGCGCGTTGAAGCGGGGCGCGAGCTGGCCCTCGGTCGCGCCCCTGTCGGCCGCCAGCAGCGCCTCGGCCATCACGAGGCCGAGAACCCGGTCGCCGAGAAACTCCAGCCGCTGGTTGTCGGGCCGCGTCGGCGTCGCGATCGAGGCATGGGTGACGGCGCGCACCAGAAGCTCGGCGCGGCGAAAGTCGTGCCCGATCCGGGCCGCGAAGGCCTTGAGGTCGGCGGCGAGCTTCACTCCACCGCCTTGAAGAAGCGGTCGGACCGCCAGGTCCAGAAGAAGAACAGCGACCGCCCGGCGGAGGAGAACAGGATGCGATCGGCGCGGCCGATCAGGTATTCGGCGGGCAGCATGCCGACGCCGCCCGCGGCGATGGCGAAGCGGCTGTCCTGGCTGTTGTCGCGGTTGTCGCCCATGAAGAAGTAATGCCCCTCGGGCACCGTGAAGGTCGGCGTGTTATCCGCCGCCATGTCGGCGATGTCGAGAACGCTGTGGGAGACGCCGTTTGGCAGCGTCTCGATCCGGCGCTCCTTGATGCAGACACCGCCGCGGCCCACCGGGTCGTTGGCGCAGCGCGGCATGTTGCCTTGCGAGCCTTGCGGTTTCTTGATCTCCTCGAACGTGCCGCCATCGGCCTGCGGAACCGGCGCGTCGTTCAGCCAGAGGATGCCGTCGCGCATCTGCACGGTGTCGCCCGGCAGGCCGATCAGGCGCTTGATGAAGTCAGAGCCGTTCGCCGGGTGGCGGAAGACGACGACATCGCCGCGCTCGGGCTCGGAAGCGAGGAGGCGGCCGGAAATCGGGCAGGCGGCAAACGGGCAGGAATAGCGCGAATAGCCGTAGGCCATCTTGTTGACGAACAGGAAGTCGCCGATCAGGAGCGTGTCCTTCATCGAGCCCGAGGGGATCCAGAACGGCTGGAAGAACAGCGTGCGGAACACGCCCGCGATCAGAAGCGCGTAGACGACCGTCTTGATCGTCTCGACGATGCCTTCCTTGGCCTTACCTGCCATTTCCATTCCTGCCCTCGATCTGGTTCCGGGCTTCATGATCGCGCCGCGCCGGGGAGTCAAGTTGGACGCGTGACGGGGCGGGCCTCGATCACCACGAAAGCCTGCGCCCAGGGGTGATCGTCGGTGAGCGTGACATGGACGATGGATTCGTGGCCCGGCGGCGTCATCTCGGCCAGCCGCTCGGCCGCCCAGCCGGTCAGATGCATCACCGGCTGGCCGGTGGCGAGGTTCGACACCGCCATGTCCTTCCAGGCGATGCCCATGCGGAGCCCGGTTCCGAGCGCCTTGGAGCAGGCCTCCTTCGCCGCCCAGCGCTTGGCATAGGTGCCGGCGGTGTCGCGGCGGCGCTCGGCCTTGCGCTGCTCCACCTCGGTGAAGACGCGGTTGCGGAACCGGTCGCCGAAGCGGTCGAGCGTTGCCGCGATGCGCTCGATATTCGCGAGATCCGTGCCGATGCCGAGGATCACGGTCAGACCTCCAGCACCACGGTGCCGAGCTTCTTGCCGGCCTCGACCACGGCATGGGCCGCGGCGCAGTCCTTCAGCCCGCCCCCTGCGACGACGGCATGGCTGAGCGCGCCGGCTTCGAGCCATTCGGTCAGCCGCGCCTCGCCCCGGCGGCGCGCGGCGGGATCGAGAAGGTAGACGAGCACCAGGCGCAGCACCGCGTTCTTGAACATCAACGGGTAGAAGTCGAAGGCCGGGCGCATGTCGGAGGCCGAGGCATAGGTGGCGACCACCCCGCCGGGCTTCAGGAGCGCGAGCGAGGCGGCCTGGTTCGCGGCGAAATCGACCTCGACGATGCGGTCGACTCCCGCGCCTTTCGTCATCTCCATGACCGCTTCCGCGACGTTCACCTCGCGGTAGTCGACCCATTCCTCGGCGGTCGAATGCGCGGCCTTCTCCGCCGAGGACGCGGTGGCGATGACCCGCGCGCCGCCGAGCCGCGCCATCTGGCAGGCGTAGCGCCCGACCGAGCCCGCGCCGCCGGTCACGAGCACGGTCTTGCCCGCCACCGGCCCGTCGGCAAAGACCGCGTACCAGGCCGTCATCGCCGGGATGCCGAGGCAGGCACCCTCCGCAAGGCCCGTGGCGTCAGGAAGCCGCACGGCCTGGTCGGCCGGCACCGCGATCAGTTCCGCCGCCGTGCCCATGGCGCGCTGCCACTGGCCGTTCCAGATCCAGACCCGCTCGCCCTTGCGCGCGGCGTCGACGCCATCGCCCACGGCCTCGATCACCCCGGCGCCGTCCGAATGCGGCACGATGCGCGGCCAGGCCATCGCCGCCCCGGCGCGCGCTCCGGCCCGCAACTTGACGTCGGAGGGATTGACGCCCGAGGCGTGCAAACGGACCAGAACCTCGCCGGGCCCGGGCGCGGGATCCGGCAGCGCGCCGAAGCTCAGGACCTCGGACGCCGGCCCGAATCGCTCGTACCAGACGGCCTTCATCCGTCCGCCCGCGCGGCGTCCATCAGCCGCCGCATGTCATGGATCGCGGGCTGCAGGCCGGCGAAGATCGCCTCGCTGATCAGGAAATGGCCGATGTTCAGCTCCCGCACCTCGGGGAAGGTCGCGACCGGGCCGACCGTCTCATAGGTCAGGCCGTGGCCGGCATGGACCTCGAGCCCCAGCGAGTGGGCGAAGCCCGCCATCTCGCGCAGCCGCGCTAGTTCGGCGTCGCGCTCTGCGATGCGGCCCTCGGCGTGGAAGTCGCAATAGGCGCCGGTATGCAGCTCCACCACCGCCGCGCCGATCCGCGCCGCGGCCTCGATCTGGGCGGCGTCGGCGGCGATGAAGATCGACACGCGGCAGCCGGCCTCGGCCAAGGGCGCGATGAAATGCGCGAGCCGGTTTTCCTCGCGCGCGACCTCGAGACCGCCCTCGGTGGTGCGCTCCTCGCGCTTCTCGGGCACGATGCAGACCGCATGCGGCCGATGGCGCAGCGCGATCTTCTGCATCTCCTCGGTCGCGGCCATCTCGAAATTCAGGGGCAGCGTCAGCGCCGCCATCAGCCGCTCGATGTCAGAGTCGGTGATGTGGCGACGGTCCTCCCTGAGATGCGCGGTGATGCCGTCCGCGCCGGCCTCCTCGGCCAGCTTCGCGGCGCGCACCGGATCGGGATAGGCCGAGCCGCGCGCGTTGCGCACGGTGGCCACATGGTCGATATTCACGCCGAGCCGCAGATGATCCAAGACGCCAACTCCGTAGGTTTCGCAAATCGGGCGAAGTCTAGCCCAGCTCACGCCGCGCTGTGAACGGCGGAATCGCCATCAGCCCCCCCCCGTTCAGCTGTTTTCGCGCTGCTCTTCGACCCGGGCCTGCAACCGCGCCTTGAGCTTCTCGAACCGCTCCTTCAGCCGCTTGCGGCGGTGCTTCTGATAGGCGGCGATCACCGGCTCGGAGAGGTAGTAGGACAGAACCCCGGCCACGATCCCCGGCAATAGGCCACCGACCAGGTAGGGCAGGAAGACCTCGTTCCAGAAATTGTAGAGGTTGTCCCAGCGTGTCGTCGCCTCGGTGAAGATGGCGACGAAGTTGTGCCGCAGATCCTCGCCCGCGCCGACGAACTTGCCGAACAGCGTCGCGTGCTGGCTTTCGTCGAACCGGGTGCCGAGCAGCAGGTGGCCGAGCTTCATCGACGAGAAGGCGATGAACGGAAATGTCACCGGATTGCCGAAAAAGGTGCCGAGAAGGGCTGCGAGGATATTGCCGCGGACCGCCATCGCCGCCACCACCGCGGCGACGAAATGCAGCCCGAAAAGCGGCGTGAAGCTGATGAAGACCCCGACCGCGACGCCGCGG
>JBFKMA010000050.1:0-10580 GCA_041630175.1 Albidovulum sp. | reverse complement strand
TCCGTGGCCGCATGGCCGTGATCCTCGGCAGCCGCCGGGGCGCCGAACTCGCGCAGCGTCGTGCCTTTCGCGTGCAACAGCGAAAACGATTGCGGCGCGGCGTCGGCGCCGAGCGCCCGGTCCAGCCAGGGGGTCATTTCGCGACCGGTCCAGATCACCAGGTCGGCGCCCTGGAGCGCGCGGATCTGCGAGGGGCGAAGCTGGAAGTCATGCGCATCCGCCCCCTGTTCGAGGAGAAGCCCGGGCGTGCCGAGATCCCCCATGACCTGCGCCACGAGCGAATGGATCACCGGGATGTCCGTCACCACGTCCGGTGCGCCGGCCTGAACCGGCGGCGCCAACAGTGCGAGAGCGACGGAGGGGATCAGCGCGCGGCGCATGTACGGCTCCTTCCGGGCGGTGCGGCCGGGGGATTGCCGGCCCGATCGCGATATCGTATGTTATAGCATAACGTGTCAAGCGCATTGCAGCATCGCACCATGACCGCATCCGACGAAACGCCCGATCCGGCCCTCGCCTTCGAGGCCCATGACCACGCCCATTGCGCCGGCGGCGTCCTCGCGCGCGCCGAGGAGATCAGCGCGGCGCGCGGCGCGCGGCTCACCCCGGTGCGGCGCCGGGCGCTGGAGATCCTTCTGGAATCGCATCGGGCCATGGGCGCCTACGAAGTGTTGGAGCGGCTGGCCGAGGCCGGGTTCGGCAATCAGCCGCCCGTCGCCTATCGTGCCTTGGAATTCCTTGTCGATCAAGGGCTTGCCCACCGGATTCGGCGCTTGAACGCCTTTGCCGCCTGCATGAATCCGGGCGAGGCGCACAGCCCGGCCTTCTTCATCTGCAAGACCTGCGACGCCGTGGCCGAGGCCCCGGCCGAGGCGGTCCGTGCGGCGATGGAGGGGGCCGCCGCGCGCATCGGCTTTTCCGTCGAGCGCATGAATATCGAGGCGCTCGGCCTCTGCCCAGCCTGCGCGGAGACGGCATCGTGATCCTGATCGAGGCGCGGGGGCTGAGCGTGCGGCACGGGCCCACGACCGTTCTGCGCGGCGTGGATTTCGCGATCCGCTCCGGCGAGATCGTGACTGTCGTAGGCCCCAACGGCTCCGGCAAGTCAACGCTGATCCGCGCCCTCATCGGCCTCGAGCCGGCCGCCGAGGGCCGGGTGACGCGCCGCCGGGGACTCGGGCTCGGCTATGTGCCGCAGCGGCTGCAGATCGACGCGGCGCTGCCGATGACGGTCGCGCGCTTCCTGTCGCTGCCACGCCGGGTGAGCGCGAACGACGCCGCCGCGGCCTTGAGGCGCACCGGCGTGCCGGGCATCGCCGAACAGCAGATGGCGGGGCTCTCGGGTGGCCAGTTGCAGCGCGTGCTGCTGGCGCGGGCGCTGCTCGCGCGGCCCGAGATCCTGATCCTCGACGAGCCGACGCAGGGCCTCGACCAGCCCGGCGTCGCGGCCTTCTACCGGCTCGTCGAGGAGGTGCGCCGCGAGACCGGGGCGGCGGTTCTGATGGTCAGCCACGATCTCCACGTGGTGATGAGTGCCTCGGACCGGGTGATCTGCCTCAACGGCCATGTCTGCTGCGAAGGCGCGCCGCAAGTCGTCTCCGCGGCGCCGGAATACCGGGAGCTGTTCGGGCTCGGCACCGGTGGCGCGCTGGCGCTTTACCGCCATGTCCACGATCACGACCACGATCGATGCGCCCACGATCACGACCACGATCACCCCGCCCGGCGCGAGGACGAGCATGCCTGACGACTTCCTGATCCGCGCCGCCTTGGCCGGAATCGGCCTGATGCTGGCCGCAGGGCCGCTCGGCGCCTTCGTGATCTGGCGGCGGATGGCCTATATGGGCGACGCGACCGCCCATGCCGCGGTGCTCGGCGTGGCGCTGGCGCTGGCGGCGTCTTTGCCGATCGTGCTTGGCACGGTGATCGTGGCGCTGGCGATGGCGCTCGCGGTCACGACGCTGAGCGGGAAGGGCCGCGCCGCCGACACCGCGCTCGGGGTGCTCGCGCATTCCGCACTTGCGGTGGGTCTGGTGGCGGTGTCGTTCCTGCCGGCGGTGCGGGCGGACCTGTCCTCCTATCTTTTCGGCGACGTTCTGACGGTCGGCATGGCGGATCTGCTGTGGATCTGGGCCGGCTCGGGGGCGGTGCTGGCGCTGCTCGTCTGGCGCTGGGACGCGCTTCTGACCGCGACGGTCAACGAGGAGCTGGCGCAGGCCTCGGGCCTCGATCCGCGGCGCGAAAAGCTCGTCCTCACGCTGGCGCTGGCGCTCGTCGTGGCGGTGGCGATCAAGATCGTCGGCGCGCTCCTGATCGCGGCGATGCTGATCATCCCGGCGGCGACCGCGCGCGCCTTCGCCCGCAGCCCCGAGGCGATGGCGGTCTGGGCCGTGGCGCTCGGCGCCCTCGCGGTTCTGGCGGGGCTCGGCGCTTCGCTCGGCTTCGACACGCCGGCGGGGCCGTCGATCGTCGCGGCGGCAGCGGCGATCTTCGCGCTCAGCCTGGTTCCCGGATGGCGGGGGCGCTAGATTCTTGCCTCCGGCGGGGATATTTGGGCCAAGTGGAAGCTGAGGGCAGGCATATGGCCAATCATCTCTATGACGCGCTGTTCGGTCGGCATGAGGGGAGCGGCGCGGATTTCCTGATCCTGCCCGACGGCCGGCGGTTGAGCCATGCCGGGTTCGCCGCGATGGCGGCGCGCTTCGCCGGGGTCTTGGGGGCCGCCGGGCTCGGGCCCGGCGACCGGGTGGCGCTGCAACTCGAGAAGAGCCCCGAGATGCTCGCCGTGATCGCCGGTGCGATCCGGGCGGGGATCGTGTTCCTGCCGCTCAACACCGCCTACACGCCGGCCGAGGTGGCCTATTTCGTGAAGGATGCCGGCGCGAAGCTCCTGCTCTGCGATGGGCGCGCCGAGGTTGCGCTGGCCCCGGTGGCGGCGGCCTGCGGCGCGGGGCTGATGACGCTCGGCGCGGATGGTCAGGGGAGCTTTGCCGAAGCGGCGCGTGCGGCGGCGGAGGCGACGGTGACGGCCTGTGGGCCCGACGATCTCGCGGCGCTGCTCTACACCTCCGGCACCACGGGGCGGTCGAAGGGCGCGATGATGAGCCACGCCAACCTTCTGTCCAATGCCGAGGTGCTGGTCGACTACTGGCGCTTCGGCGCGGAGGACGTGCTGCTGCACGCGCTGCCGATCTTTCACACCCACGGCCTGTTCGTGGCGACGAATGTGGCACTTCTGGCCGGCTGCCCGATGATCTTCCTGCCGAAATTCGACGCGGACGAGGTGATCCGGCATCTGCCTGAGGCGACCGCGATGATGGGGGTGCCGACCTTCTACACCCGGCTACTCGACGATCCCCGGCTCGACCGCCATCTCACGCGCAACATCCGGCTCTTCGTCTCCGGCTCGGCGCCCCTGCTGGCCGAGACCCACCGGCAATGGGAGGCGCGGACCGGCCACCGCATCCTCGAGCGCTACGGCATGACCGAGACCAACATGAACACCTCCAATCCCTATGACGGCGAGCGCCGCGCCGGCACCGTGGGCATTCCCTTGCCCGGAGTGGAGCTGAAGGTCTGCGATGCCGCAGGAGCGGAACTGCCGCTGGGCGAGATCGGCACGATCGAGGTGCGCGGCCCCAACGTCTTCCAGGGCTACTGGAACATGCCGGAGAAGACCGCCGAGGAACTGCGCGGAGACGGGTTCTTCATCACCGGCGACCTCGGCCTCATCGACGCCGATGGCTATGTGACCATCGTCGGGCGCGGCAAGGACCTGATCATCTCCGGCGGCTTCAACGTCTATCCGAAGGAGGTGGAACTGGCGCTCGACGCGCTGCCGGGGGTGCTGGAAAGCGCGGTGATCGGCACGCCGCATCCGGATTTCGGAGAGGGCGTGGTGGCCGTGGTGGTGCCGGAGCACGGCGCTCCCGCCGATCCCGATGCGATCCGCGCCGCACTGGGCGAGAGCCTCGCGAAGTTCAAGCAGCCCAAGCACATCGCCTTCCGCGAGACGCTGCCCCGCAACACGATGGGCAAGGTGCAGAAGAACGTCCTGCGCGACGAGCTGAAGGGCGTCTTCCGCCCCTGACTCCTTCTGTTTCCAAATACCTCGGGGTCTGGGGCGGAGCCCCGGCCTCGCCCTCAGCGCCCGACGCCGGAATAGGCCGCGAACCCCGCCGCCTGCGCGTCCTTCGGGGAGTAGACGTTCCGCAGATCGGCCATGCGCGGCACCGCCATCGCCTTGGCCAACCGCGATAGATCAAGCGCCCGGAACTCGTTCCATTCGGTGAGGATCACCACCACGTCGGCGCCTTCCGCCGCCCGGTAGGCGTCCTCGATCCAGGTCACGCCGGGCAGGAGGCTCTCGCCCTCGCGCTTGCCCTGCGGATCGACGACGCGGACCCTGGCCCCGCCGCCCACCAGCGCCGGCACGATCGTCAGCGAGGGCGCGTCGCGCATGTCGTCGGTGTTGGGCTTGAAGGTCACGCCGAGCACCGCGACGGTCTTGCCGTTCACCGAGCCGTCGCAGAGGTCCATGACCTTCTCGACCATGCGGCGCTTGATCTCCTCGTTGACCTTGATGACGGTCTCGACGATCTGCATCGGCGCCGCGTGCTCCTGCCCGATCCGGGCGAGCGCCTGGGTGTCCTTCGGGAAGCACGACCCGCCATAGCCGGGCCCGGCATGGAGGAACTTGTTGCCGATCCGCCCGTCGAGGCCGATGCCCCTGGAGACCTGCTTCACATCGGCGCCGACCTTCTCGCAGAGCCGCGCCACCTCGTTGATGAAGGTGATCTTGGTGGCGAGGAAGGCGTTGGCCGCGTACTTGATCATCTCGGCGGTCTCGAGATCGGTGTAGAGGATCGGGAAGTCGCGCAGGAAGAGCGGGCGGTAGACCTCGCCCATGACCTTGCGGGCGCGGTCCGAGGTGGTGCCGACGACGACCCGGTCGGGGCGCATGAAATCGTCGATCGCGGCCCCTTCGCGCAGGAATTCGGGGTTGGAGGCGACGTCGAAATCGGCCTCGGGCGTGGTCCGCTCGATCACTGCGCGGACCGCGGCGTTGGTGCCGACGGGAACCGTCGACTTGGTCACGACGACGGCATAGCCGGTCAGCGCCTGCGCGATTTCCTCGGCGGCGGCCATCACGTAGGTCAGGTCGGCATGACCGTCGCCGCGCCGGGTGGGCGTGCCGACGGCGATGAACACCGCCTCGGCGCCGTCGACCGCGGCCTTGAGATCGCCGGTGAAGGCGAGCCGGCCCGACGCGACGTTCTTCGCCATCAGGACGTCGAGGCCGGGCTCGTAGATCGGCACCTCGCCTCGGCTCAAAAGCTCGACCTTGCGCGGGTCCTTGTCGACGCAGACCACCTCATGGCCGAAGTCGGACAGGCAGACGCCTGAGACGAGGCCGACATACCCGGTTCCGATCATCGCGATTTTCATGAGTGCATCCTCGTCGCATGTGTCTCGTGGACATGAAGCCAACGCCAACGGCTGTCAACGTCCCGGCGGGTTTTCGCCGGTTGTGGCACGGATTATTGCCAAGGTTTCGTGGACAGTGGCAAGGAGGCGTTCAGGATCTGTCAACGAAGGGGAAATGGCCGGTGGTTGGAGCGATCGCGAAATGCCTTCTCGCCACCGTCTTCATGCTGGGTTTCGCTGCAGGCGCCGCCGAAGCGTGTTCGCGCGCCATGCCGAGGGGGGCGGATTCGGTGATCCATCCCGGCGGGCGGATCGAGCAGGCGCTGGCCGATGCGGCGATCCTCGCCGAAGTCAACTATCACCGATGCCAGGCCGGGCTGCGGCCGCTCGAGGGCGCGGCGGCATTGCGCAAGGTGGCAGGCATCCATGCCGACTGGATGGCGCGCGCGCAGACCCTTTCGCACCGCTCGAAGGTGTCCGGCCAGACGACTCCGGCGGCGCGGCTGAGGGCCTCCGGCCTCCGGTTCCGGGCCGGCTCGGAGAATGTCGGGGTCATCCCCCGGTTTCAGTTCGGCGGGCGCCAGTTCCGGATTGCCGACCCCGCCGCCTGCGGATTCGTGACGCGCGACGGCCAGCGGATCGCGCCGCACAGTTATGCCTCGCTCGCCCGGACGATCGTGGACCTCTGGATGGGATCGAGCGGGCACCGGCGCAACATCCTCGACCGCAAGGTGTCGCTGGTCGGTTCCGCCGTCGGCTTCGATCCGAAGGCGAAACATTGCGGCAGGTTCTTCGTCTCGCAGAGCTTTGCCGGCTGAGTTCCGCGGGGTCGCCGCTGGCGAGCCCTCGGACTGCGTCAGCCACAATCAGCCGGGTCATGGCTTCTGGCTGTGTCCTCATGCCGTCTTTGTCTGCTCTGCGGGACAAAGCTACCGTTCGCCGTGACGGCCCTCAGAGACGCCCCTACGCGACCCAATTGTAGCGAAGCATGCGGTAGCTTGCCCAAGCAGGGTTCAGAAACCCAAGCTGCAGATCATCAGCTACCTTGGCTTCGACACCGTTGGATTGCGCCAGGCCATCGGGTAGAGCAGTCAATATTCGCTGAATGCCAACTTGGGGCTCCAGCAAGTCTTCCGCCGCGAGCTGTCCGATTCTTATCGATACATGGCGGAGCGTCTTGCCGAACCCCTTGTTTTCCAGCCTTGATGCCCGCCAAAGGTCGAACTCAAGGACTTCCCGCATCCGCTGCTCGCCAAAGGTGTCTCTAAGCGTGTGTCGTTCTGCCGGTACAAATCCCAATCGGCGTTGAACTGCATCGCTCGCGGGGTTCAGTTTGGGCCAAACCCGCGTGTAGATCGCATCGACGTCTGACTTTTCGAACACATACCCGCAAAGCAAGCGGGATGAATCGCTTGATACCCCTTTACCCCAATAGGAACGGGCGACGGCTACGAACGTCGCCACAGAGTTGGGAGGTAGCCCTGGCGCGACGAACATGCCGCGTACTGCCACAAACTGATTGTCCTTGGCTTCGTCGCGGATCGTCCATAGACCGATGTGTTTTGCGGTGCCCGCGTTTCGTTTCCCGTCGATCGCTAGGTTATCGATCCAGGCATCCGTTGCGGCCAACACGCCATCCCAGGTCGAAACATTGTGGACCAAAGTCTTGGCGACCTCCACATCCCCAAAAATGTGTTCCGCCACGTCCAAACGGTCCGCTACCAAGCTCGGCCGCATTCGGTATCCAGAACGATCGAGATTAGCTTCCAACTGGCTTTCCTTCCCCTCATCAACCTCCTGCAAGTTAATCGCTCGGGTCAAGTGTCAGGATCACACGAGACGCAAATTGATAAGTCCGCTTTGGGCTCGAAGCGGACCAACGCGACCTTGCTAACCTGACTTGCTTATCGGCGCACGGCAGGCCGCCCGCCGATAGCTTCAGGGCGCGTCCTCACATGCAGGCGCCGAACAGCGCGCGGGTGTTTTCGCGGGTCATCGCCACGGGATTGCCGCCGCAGGACGGGTCTTCGAGCGCCATCTCGGTGAGTTCGTCGAGCCGCGCCGCCTCGACCCCAAGGGCGGTCAGGTTGGCGGGGATGGCGAGCGCGGCGCGCAGTTCCATCACCCGCGCCCGGAACCCGTCGAAGCCGCCCGCGATGCCGAGATAAGCGGCGGCGGCGGTGATCCGGTCCGCGATGGCCTCCCGGTTGAAGTCCAGCACCATCGGCATCACGACGGCATTCGTGGTGCCGTGATGGGTGTTGTAGACCGCGCCGACCGGGTGGCTGAGAGAATGGATCGCGCCGAGACCCTTCTGGAAGGCGACGGCACCCATCGCGGCGGCCGACATCATGTGCGCGCGGGCCTCGAGATCGGTGGGGTTCGCGTAGGCCTTCGGAAGGTTCTCGAATACCAGCCGCATGCCCTCGAGCGCGATGCCCTGGCTCATCGGGTGATAGAAGGGCGATGAGTAGGCTTCGAGGCAATGGGCGAGCGCGTCCATGCCGGTCCCGGCAGTGATGGGTCTGGGCATGCCGACCGTCAGTTCCGGGTCGCAGATCGTCACCGCGGGCAGGAGCTTCGGGTGGAAGATGATCTTCTTCTTGTGGGTCGCGGAATTGGTCAGAACGCCGGCGCGGCCCACTTCGGAGCCGGTGCCGGCGGTCGTCGGCACCGCGACGATCGGCGCGATCTTCGCGGCATCCGCCCGCATCCACCAGTCGCCGATGTCCTTGAGGTCCCAGACCGACACCGCCTGGCCGACCATCAGCGCGATCATCTTGCCGAGGTCCAGCGCCGAGCCGCCGCCGAAGCAGACCACTCCGTCATGTCCGCCGGCGCGGTAGACCTTGAGCCCGGCCTCCATGTTGATCTCGTTGGGGTTCGGGTCGACCTCGAAAAACACCGCGCGGCCAAGGCCGCCGGCCTCGAGGATGTCGAGCGCCTGGGCGGTGATCGGCAGCGCGGCCAGCGCCTTGTCGGTCACGAGGAGCGGCTTCTTCATGCCGACCGCCTTGCAGTGCTCGGCCAGTTCAGTGATGCGGCCCGGCCCGAACTTGACGGCGGTGGGGTAGGACCAGTTGGCGGTCGGGATCATTTCGTCACCTTCTTGAGATGGTAGGATTTCGGCCGCGTGACCGAGTGGAAGCCGAGGGGCGAAAGCGCGGCGCCGCGGCCGGTATCCTTGCAGCCGGTCCAGCAGAGCGCGGGGTCGAGATAGTCGCAGCGGTTCTGGAACACGGTGCCGGTCTCGATCCGCCGCCCGATCCGTGCCGCGCGCTCGCTGTCGGCGGTCCAGAGCGAGGCGGTCAGCCCGTAGTCGCAATCGTTCATCATCGCGATAGCCTCGTCGTCGTCCTTCACCGGCATGATGCCGACGACCGGGCCGAAGCTTTCCTCGCGCATCACCCGCATCTCGTGGTTGACGTCGACGAGCACCTGCGGCGCGAGATAGGCGCCGCCGTCATCCTCGGGAAAGAGCTTGGGGTCGATGAGCGCCCGCGCGCCCTCGGCCACCGCGTCGCGGACCTGGCCGCGGACGGTTTCCGCGAAGCGGCGGTTGGCCATCGGCCCGAGCGTCGTCGCGGCGTCGAGCGGATTGCCGAGCTTGAGGGTCCTGACCCAGGCCACGGCCTTTTCGACGAAGGCGTCGTAGAGGCTTTCGTGGACATAGATCCGCTCGATCCCGCAGCAGCACTGGCCGGCATTGTACATGGCGCCGTCCATCAGGCTGTCGACGGCGGCGTCGAGATCGGCATCCTCCATGACGTAGCCGGGGTCCTTGCCGCCAAGCTCGAGCCCGAGCGCGGTGAAGGTGCCGGCCGCGGCGCGCTCCATCGCCTTGCCGCCGCCGACCGAGCCGGTGAAGTTGACGAAGCCGAAGGCGCGCTGGCCGATCAGGTCCTCGGTCACGGAATGGTCGAGCACGACGTTCTGGAACACGTCCTCGGGCACGCCGGCGGCGTGGAAGGCCTCGGCCAGCCGCTCTCCGACCAGAAGCGTCTGGGTCGCGTGTTTCAGGATCACCGCATTGCCCGCGATGAGCGCCGGGGCGAGCGTGTTGATCGTGGTGAGATATGGGTAGTTCCACGGCGCCACGATGAAGACGATCCCGTGCGGCTCGCGTTCGATCCGGCGTTCGAAGAGGTTGGAGTGCTCCACCACCATCGGCGAAAGCGTCTCGGCCGCGATCTCGGACATGTAGTCGGTGCGGTCGTTGACGCCGCCGAACTCGCCGCCGTAGCGGGTCGGGCGGCCCATCTGCCAGGCCAGTTCCTCGACCACCCGGTCCTTCATCTCGTTGAGCTTGGCGACGCCCGCCTTCACCAGAGCGATGCGCTCCTCGAGCGGCCGCCCGGCCCATTCCGGCTGTGCCGCCCGCGCCCGCGCGACGGCCGCCTCGGCCTCGGCCAGCGTCAGCGCCGGCCGTTCGGCGTAGACCCGCCCGTCGACGGGCGAAATTACCTGGATCATCTTCGTCATCTTGTCCTCGCTTGGCGCGAACGCGCGCCGGTCACGGCGTCAGAGCCGCTCGAATCCCCGTTTCACTTCCCAATCCGTCACCACGCGGTTCTGTTCCTCGATCTCCCAATGCGCGGCGTGCACGTAGTGATCGACGACCTCCCCGCCGAAGGCAGCGCGCAGCATCTCCGAGCCGTTCATCAGTTCCGCCGCCTCGACCAGCGTCTTCGGAATCTCGCGCACTTCGCCTGCGTGGTAAATGTCTCCCGTCACCGCCGGCTCAAGCTCCAACTTCTGCTCGATCCCCGCAAGCCCCGCCGCGAGAAGCCCGGCGCAGGCCAGGTAGGGGTTGAGGTCGGCGCCGCCGATCCGGCATTCGACGCGGATCGCCTTGGTGCCCTCGCCGCAGACCCGGAAGCCCGCGGTGCGGTTGTCCAGGGACCAGACCGCCTTCGTCGGCGCGAACATGCCGACGACGAAGCGCTTGTAGCTGTTGATGTAGGGTGCCAGGGTCAGGGTGATCTCGCGCGCATGGGTGAGCTGGCCGGCGACGAAATGGCGCATCAGGTCAGACATGCCGTGCGGGTCGCCCGCGTCGCGGAAGGCGGGCTTGCCGTCCTTCCAGAGCGACTGGTGGACATGGCTCGACGAGCCGGCGCGTTCGTGGCTGTACTTGGCCATGAAGGTCGCGG
>JBFKMA010000049.1:0-10583 GCA_041630175.1 Albidovulum sp. | reverse complement strand
GGGCCGCAGACCGAAGACCTCGAAACCCCGTTCGAGGCCGCCCGCGACCACGGCACGGCGGTCGTCCGCGCGCTTCTGGACAAGGGCATCTGGGACCGGGGCGACTACCGGCTGTTCTACAACGTGAACTTCCCGCCGGTGGCCGCGAACGACGTCAAGGGCATGAAGGTCGCCGCGCAGGGCTACCGGACGGACACTTTCTTCGGGGTGGAGCCGCATATCTCGCCTTCCGGGCGCAAGTTCCTCTGGATCACCGGCGGTCCGCAGCATCTGCCCACGGCGCCCGGAACCGATGTCGCCGTCAATCTCGACGGCTACATCTCGATCACGCCGATGCGGGCCGACCTGACCGCGCATGACACGCTCGCCGAACTCGGGGACCGGCTCGCATGAGCGACCTGGCCGAACGGAAGATGCGCTTCCTCTACACGCTCCGCTCCCGGGGCGTCACCGACGCCCGCGTGCTGACCGCGATGGAACGGATCGACCGCGGCGACTTCGTGAAGGGCCTGTTCGCCGAACGCGCCTACGAGGACATGCCCCTGCCGATCGCCTGCGGCCAGACGATCAGCCAGCCCTCGGTCGTCGGCCTCATGACCCAGGCGCTGAAGATCAACCCGCGCGACAAGGTGCTCGAGGTCGGCACCGGCTCGGGCTACCAGGCCGCGATCCTCAGCGAGCTCGCCCGCCGGGTCTACACCGTCGACCGCCACCGCCGGCTGGTGCGCGAGGCGGAAGCGGTCTTCGCCGCCCTCGGCCTCGCCAACATCACCGCGATTGTCGGCGATGGCAGCCACGGGCTCCCGGACCAGGCGCCGTTCGACCGGATCCTCGTCACCGCCGCCGCCGAGGACCCGCCGGGGCCGCTCTTGGCTCAGCTCAGGATCGGCGGTATCATGGTCCTGCCGGTGGGGCAGTCCGACACGGTGCAGAGCCTGATCAAGGTCACGCGGATGCCGCACGGCTACGACTACGAAGAATTGCGGCCGGTGCGTTTCGTGCCGCTGGTCGAGGGGCTGGGACAGGACTGAGAGAGCCAGCCCACATTGAAACCACGAACGCCCGGCCAACGGGGCGAGTGAGACGAGGATGCGAGCCATGACCACTTCCCGCCCGAGACTTATCCTGCGCGCGGCCCTTCTCGGCAGCGCCCTCATCACGCTTGCCGCCTGCGAGCGCGACGGCACGTTCGACGCCGATCTGAGGAATTTCGGACGCGCGGGCCTCGACACGACGGCTGCCGCGGTTCAGGCGACCCAGCCGCGCCCGGCGCCGGATGCGCGCGGCGTCATCACCTATCCCAACTACCAGGTCGCGGTCGCCCGGCGCGGCGACACGATCGAGACCGTCGCCGCGCGGGTCGGCGTCCCGGCCGCCGAGCTTGCGGGCTACAACGCCATTCGCCCCGGCACCGGGCTGCGCGAGGGCGAAGTGCTCGCCATGCCGCGCCGGGTGGCCGGCGCGCTGACGCCGGCAGCTACCGTCACCGCCGCTCCGGGCGGGCGCATCGACGTCACCACCATCGCCTCGGGCGCGATCGACCGGGCAAGCTCCGGCGCCGCGACGAGCCCCGCGCAGCAGCCCGCCACCGCGATCGCCGCGACCGAACCGGTCCGCCACCGCGTGATGCGCGGCGAAACGGCCTATTCCGTCGCCCGGCTCTACAACGTCAACGTCAAGGCGCTCGGCGACTGGAACGGCCTCGGCCCCGACCTCGACGTGCGCGAGGGCCAGACCCTGCTCATCCCGGTCGCGAACAGCGCCGCCGCGCCGCGCCAGGTCGTGACCGCGCCGGGCCAGGGCTCGCCCACCCCGACGCCGCCCTCGGCCTCCAAACCCCTGCCCGAGGAAAAGACCGTGCCGGCGGCGGCACCGGCCGTCACCCCGCCCAAGCCCGATCTCGGATCGCAGACCACCGCCGTGTCGAGCGCACGGCTCGGCATGCCGGTCCAGGGCAAGATCATCCGCGGCTACCAGAAGAAGAAGAACGAGGGCATCGACATCGCCGCGAGCGCCGGCGCCACGGTCGCGGCGGCCGGCGACGGCACCGTGGCGGCGATCACCAAGGACACCGACCAGGTGCCGATCCTCGTCATCCGGCACGCGGACAACCTGCTCACGGTCTATGCCAATATCGACGGGATCACGGTCTCCAAGGGCACCCGCGTCTCGCGCGGCCAGACCATTGCCAAGGTGCGCAGTTCCGACCCCGCCTTCCTGCATTTCGAGGTCCGCCAGGGCTTCGACAGCGTCGATCCGATGCCCTACCTGCAGTAGCGCGCGGGAAATCCGGGGCCGGAAAGCGGTGTCAGAGCCTGACGCCGCGCCGCCCCGCGAGATCGGTGAAATACTGCCAGGCCACCCGGCCCGACCGCGCGCCGCGCGTGGCCTGCCACTCGATCGCCTCGGCGCGCAGTTCCGCATCCCCGATCGCCACGCCGTAAGCGTCGCAATAGCCGCGGATCATCGCCAGGTATTCGTCCTGCGAACAGGGATGGAATCCGAGCCAGAGCCCGAACCGGTCCGAGAGCGACACCTTCTCCTCGACCGCTTCCGAAGGGTTGATCGCGCTCGAGCGTTCGTTCTCGATCATGTCGCGCGGCATCAGGTGGCGGCGGTTCGAGGTCGCGTAGAAGACGACATTCGCGGGCCGTCCCTCGATCCCGCCGTCGAGAACCGCCTTCAGGCTCTTGTAGTGCTGATCGTCATGGGAAAACGACAGGTCGTCGCAAAAGAGCACGAAGCGGTGATCGCGCGCCGCCCTGAGATGGGCGAGAAGCCGGCCGACGGAGGGCAGGTCCTCGCGGCTGAGTTCGACGATCTTGAGCCCGAGCCCCTGGCGCAGCACCTCGGCATGGACCGCCTTCACGAGCGACGACTTGCCCATCCCGCGCGCGCCCCACAGAAGCGCGTTGTTGGCCGGCAGGCCGCGGGCGAATTGCAGCGTATTGGCCAGAAGCGTGTCGCGCGCCCGGTCGATGCCGACGAGCAGCGGCAGGTCGACCCGGTTGACCTCCGCGACCGGCTCCAGCCGGTCGGGGTTCACATGCCAGACGAAGGCCTCCGCCGCAGCGAAGTCCGGCGTCCGGCGCGGCGCCGGGGCGATACGCTCCAGCGCCTCGGCGATGCGGGTCAGATGCGCCTCGCTCACTTCTTGGTCGCGCCCGGCTCCGGCGCCTCCTCGTCGTCCTCGAACCACAGCCCCTCGGCCCGGAGCCGCGCCTCGCGGCTCTTCTCGACCCGCGCGACGAGGAAGATCGACACTTCGTAAAGACCGTAGACCACCACGAAGAGGATCACCTGGCTGACGACATCGGGCGGCGTCGCGAGCGCGGCGAGGCAGAGGATGCCCACGACCGCGTATTTGCGCATGCCGGCGAGCCCCGCGCTCGTCGCGAGCCCGGCCTTGCCCATCAGCGTCAGCAGCACCGGCAACTGGAAGCAGAGGCCGAAGGCGAGGATGAACTTGATCGTCAGCGCGAGATATTCCTCGATCGAGCCGAAGAAGGCGATGCCCGCGGCCGTGCTGGCAACCGCGTCAAGCTCGCCCTCGGCCGGCACCGGACCGGTTTTCTGGAAGCCGAGGAAGAAATTGAACGCCAGGGGCAGGATCGCGTAGTAGGCGAAGGCCGCGCCGGCCATGAACATGCCCGGCGAGGCGACGAGGAACGGCAGGAAAGCGTTCTTCTCGGACTTGTAGAGCCCCGGCGCGACGAAGCGCCAGAGCTGGTAGCCGATGAACGGGAAGGCCAGCACGAAGCCGCCGAGGAACGAGATGCGGATCGCCACGAAGAAGCCTTCCTGGAGCTTGATCATGGCGAGCGAGCAGTCCTGCCCGCGATCGGCGAGCGCGGCGCAGATCGGGCGGGTGAGGAAGGTGAAGATCGGGTCGGCCACCGTGAAGCAGGCGACCATGGCCACGATGAAGGCCAGGAGCGACCAGATGAGGCGCGACCTGAGCTCCGCGAGATGTTCGATCAGCGGCGCCGTCGAGTCGTCGATGTCGTCCTTCATCATGACTCGCCCTTCTTGGCGCGGGATTTGGGCTTGGGCTTCGCCGCCGCCGTCTTGACGGTCTTGGCGGCCGCGGGCTTCTTCGCCGCCGCGGGCTTTTTCGAAGTCTTGGCCGGCGTCGCGGGTTTCGCCTCCGGCGCCGGGGCCGCGGGCGCCGGATCCGGCGTTTCGGACGCCGCGCGCGCAGTGTCTTTCCGCGCCGCCGCCTCGGCCGCCTTCTTGTCGGCCATCGCCTGGGTGGCCGGCCCTTTCGGCGTCGTCGAGGTCTTGGTCGGCTGCCACTTCTCGAATTTCGACGCCGCCTGCTCCAGCGCGTCGAGCCCGAGATTCTTCTTCGTGGTCATCGCCTTCAACTCGTCGGCCGTCTCCTTGACGCCCGATTCGCGCGCCGCGTCATCCATGGCGCGCTGGAACTCGCGCCCCATCGACCGCGCCTTGGCGGTAAAGCGCCCGAGCGTGCGGAACATCCCCGGCAGGTCCTTCGGACCCACCACGATCAGCGCCACGATGCCGATGAGCAGAAGCTCACTCCAGCCGATATCCATCATGTCCGCGCGGCCCCTTCAGGCGAAGGTCAAGGCTCAGGCCTTGTCCTTCTCGTCCTCGGGGGTGACGTCGCGGGCCTTCTCGGCCGAGGCCTTCTCGATCTCGTCGGTGCCGTCCTTCACGCCCTTCTTGAACGCGGTGATGCCCTTGCCGACCTCGCCCATGAGCGAGCTGACCTTGCCGCGGCCGAAAAGCACCAGGACCACGATGGCGATCAGAAGAAGTCCCGGAATGCCGATGTTGTTGAGCATGTTCGTCTCCCTCGGGCGCATCCCCCGCGCCCGTTCTGCTACCCGTCCGATGTATTCCTTCCGCAGGCTCCGTCAAAGGGCTTTCAGGGCGCCGAAGTGCCTCAACCGCCGCTCTGCGCCTTGCGGCGCGCCCGCAACTGACAGTATTGTGTCAGTTGCCCCTGCCGGACCGCCCCCATGACCCGCCACGACCGCCTCTTCCAGCTTCTGCGCATCCTGCGCGACGGCAAGCTCCATCGCGCCGCCGACCTCGCCCGGACGCTCGGCGTCTCGACCCGCACGATCTGGCGCGACATGGCGGCGCTCGTGGACAAGGGGCTGCCGGTGACCGGCGAACGCGGCATCGGCTATCTCCTGCGCGATCCCGTGACGCTGCCGCCGATGGCGCTGACCAAGGACGAGTTCGAAGTGCTGCGCCTCGGCATCGCGGTCGTCGCCGGCGCCGCCGATCCGGTGCTGGCGCGCGCGGCGGCGAGCCTCAGGGCCAAGATCGCCGCGGTCTCGCCCGCCGATGCCGGCGACACCGGCTCCGACACCTTCGTCTTCGCGAGCGCGGAAGCCGCGCGCGCCGCGCCGCATCTGGGGCTCATCCGCCGCGCGGTGCGCGAACACCTGACGCTCGCGCTCAGCTACCGCGAAGGCGAGGCGCGGCGCATCCGGCCGTTGCACCTGGAATATTGGGGCAAGGCCTGGATCCTGACCGCCTGGTGCGAAAAATCAAACGATTTCCGTATATTCCGCGTCGATCTTGTCACATCTCTTGCGCATGACGGCGGCGCCTTCCTGCCTGAGCCCGGCAAGACGGTGGAGGATTATCTCGACCGCATCACCCCGGTCTGAGGCTCAGCTTGCGCGCGGGAACACGAAGCAGCGGTCGCGGCGGATCATCAGCCACATCACCGTGCCGGGCTTGGGCAGGAACACCGCCGGAACCGTGGCCCTGAGCACCTCGCCGCCGGCATCCGTGCGGAACTCGACAAGGCTCTCGCGGCCCATGAACCGCGCCCGTTCGACCACCGCGCGGGCGGCGGTGCCGTCGACCGGCGTCGGGTTCGGGCCGCGCCCGGCCCGGTCGAAGTCGATCTTGAGATGCTGCGGGCGGATCACGATCTCGACCTCGGTGCCGTCGGCCACGCCCGGCGCGAGGAACTCGCCGAACGGCGTCTCGGTCAGCGCGCCCTGAACTTTGGCCCGCAGGATGTTGATATCCGAGAAGAAAGCCGCAGCCTCGCGGTCCACCGGCGCGTTGTAGATGTTGTAGGGTGCGCCCATCTGCACGATGCGGCCGCGGCGCATCAGCGCGATCTCGTCGGCCATGCGCATCGCTTCGTGCGGTTCGTGCGTGACGAGAAGGACGGCGGTGCCCTCCTCCTTCAGCAGTTCCAGCGTGTCGTCGCGGATGCCGTCGCGCAGCCGCTCGTCGAGGCCCGAGAAGGGCTCGTCCATCAGGAGGATGCGCGGCGCCGGCGCCAGCGCGCGGACCAGCGCCACGCGCTGCTGCTCGCCGCCCGACAGTTCGTGCGGGTATTTCGGCCCGAACCCCGACAGCGAGACCCGTTCCAGAAGCTCGTCCACCCGCCGCGCCGCATCGCCGCGCTTGAGCCCGAAGGCGATGTTCTCGGCGACGCTCAGATGCGGGAACAGCGCGAAATCCTGGAACATGAGGCCGATCGAGCGGCGCTCCGGCGGCACCCGGAACACGGTGTCGCAGACGAGACGCCCGTCGACATAGATCTCGCCCCAGTCCTGCATGTCGACGCCGGCGATCATCCTGAGTGTCGTCGATTTGCCGCAGCCCGAGGGGCCGAGCAGGCAGGTGACCTGCCCCGATTCGATCGAGAGCGACACGTCGTCCACCACCGTCCGGCCGCCGAAGCGGCGGACGAGGTTCCGGGCCTCCAGTCTCGGTGGTGTTGCGTTCAACGGCCTTTTCCCCTTGCCCGAGCGATTTCGTCGGGTTTGGAACCGGATAGCAGCCCCGGCAGCGGCCCGCAAGCATCGGCCGGCGGCGCCGGGAGCGATGCCCCGAGCGCTCGAGGAAATTGCGCCAGGATGAAGGGAATCAAAGCGTCGAATTCATCGCGCCGCCATCCAGAAGGATGTTCTGGCCAACGATAAAGCCGGCATGGACCGAGCAGAGGAAGGCGCAGGTCGCGCCGAACTCCTCGGCGGTGCCGTAGCGGCGGACGGGAATGGTCGCGGCACGGCGGGCGCGGGCCTCGTCGATCGTGATGCCCTCGGCCCGGGCGACGCCGCCATCGAGCGATTCCGCGCGGTCGGTCGCGTGGATGCCGGGCAGGAGGTTGTTGATCGTCACGCCCTTCGGTGCCACCTGCCGCGACGTGCCCCCGACATAGCCCGTGAGCCCGGCGCGGGCGGCGTTCGAGAGGCCGAGCTGCGCGATCGGCGCCTTCACCGATTGCGAAGTGATGTTGACCACCCGGCCCCAGCCCTTCTCGATCATCCCCGGCAGGAGCGCCTTCATCAGCGCGATCGGGGTGAGCATGTTGGCGTCGAGCGCACGGATGAAATCCTCCCGCTCCCAGTCGCTCCACAGGCCCGGCGGCGGTCCGCCGGCATTGGTGACGAGGATGTCGACCGCCCCGGCGGATTCAAGCACCTCGGCGCGACCGGCCTCGGAGGTGATGTCGGCCGCGACCGCGGTCACATTCACGCCATGCGCCTTGCGGATCGCCTCGGCGGTCGCGGCCAGAGCCTCGGCGCCGCGCGCGTTCAGGACGAGATCGACGCCCGCCGCCGCCAGCGCCTCGGCGCAGCCCCGCCCGAGCCCCTTCGACGAAGCGCAGACCAGCGCCCGTTTGCCGCGAATTCCAAGATCCATCGCTCACCTCCCGCAATCGTGGCCAGAATAGCGAAACCGGCCGCGGGCGCCAGAGCGGGCGGCGCGGATCCGTTGACGGCCTGCACGCCGTTTTGCTAAGCCGGCGAAGGCCGGATGCCCCCGCCGCTCAGCCACCGGATTGCACGCCATGCCGGATCAGCCACCGCCCCTGCCCGCCCATACGGCGCATGTCTATGACGCGGGGGCGCTGCGCGTGACGAGCGGCGCCAATCTCGGCGATGCCATCGCGGAAGCGGATTTCTGCGAACCGGGCGACGTCTACCGGCTCGCGCCGGATGCGCCGGCGCTGCGGCTCATGCTCCGCCCCGCCGCCGGGGACCTGCGCAGCCAGGAGATCGCCGAGGGATCCGAGATCGGGCAGCCGGGAGACCGGATCGAGCTCCTGTCGCTCCTGACGCTCATGGCGCCGGACGGCGACCGGGTGGAGACGCTCTATGTCCGCCATGCCGCCTCGGGCGTGGGCTATGCGCTGCCGCTCTCGCCGATCGCGCCGCGGACCGACTACACGCTCATCGCCGCGCGCGCCGATACCGGCGACATCCGCATCAGCGACGTGATCTGCGTGTCCTTCGCCGCGGGCACGATGATCACGCTGCCGGGCGGCGCGCAGCGCCCGATCGAGGCGTTGCGGCCGCGCGATGCGGTGCTGACGCGCGATCACGGGCCCCAGCCGGTGCGCTGGATCGGCAAGGCGACGCTGCGCGCCATGGGCGCCTTCGCGCCGGTGGTGATCGCGGCCGGCACGCTCGGCAACCTCGCGGACCTCGTGGTCAGCCCGCATCACCGGGTGTTCATCTACCAGCGCGGGCAGCGACGCCTCGGCGGCACGGCCGAGCTTCTCGTCCAGGCCCGCCATCTGGTGGACGGCGAGCGGGTGACGCGGCGCGAGGGCGGGTTCGTCGACTATTACAGCCTCGTCTTCGACCGGCACGAGATCGTCTTCGCCGAGGGTATCGCGGCCGAAAGCCTGATGGTGAACGAGGCCACCGTGAGCCGCCTGCCCGCCGAACTGGCCGCGGAAGTCGCGGCGCGGTTCCCCGGCCTCAGCCAGATCCAGCGCTTCGGCACCGAACCGGGGCGCGAGCTTCTCGACGAGGCGACGCGCGACGAGCTTTTGCGGCGCGGCCACAGAGACTGATCCAACGCAAAGCGCGCGCGCTCCGCCTTGGCTAGAGTCGCTCCGGTCAAGGCCGCTCGGGTCAGCAAGGAGGACGGGATGAAGACCTTCATCGTCGCAACGGATCTCACCGAACGCGGGGACCGCGCCGTGCGGCGCGCCTTCGCGCTGGCGCGGCTGAACGGCGCGCGGCTGATCGTCGTCACGGTCATCGACGACGACCTGCCGGCCGAGCTGTCCAAGGTCTATGCCGCCGGGGCCGAGCGCGTGCTGAGCGAGATCGTCGCTGCCGATCCGGATTCCGAGGCTGTGCCGCACCACACGCGACTGCTGCGCGGCGATCCGGCGGTCTCGGTTGCGACGCTCGCCGCCACCGAGAAGGCGCAACTCATGGTCCTCGGGATCCACCGCCACCGCCCCTTCGCCGACTCAGTCCGCGATACAACCGCGCAGCGCATCCTGCGACAGTCCGCCTGCCCGCTGCTCGTGGTGCGCAACCCGGTCACGGGCCCCTATCACGGCATCGTCGCGGCGGTGGATTTCTCTCCGGCCGCCGCCGCGGCTCTCCGTGCCGCCGCCGCGATCGCGCCCGGCGTCGCGATCGCCGCCGTGCATACCCTGCACGTGCCGTTCCGCGGCCTGATGCCCCAGGACACCGCCGCCCCCTTCCTGAACGAGGCGCGGGCGGCCGAACGCGCCTGGCGGGCGGAACAAGAGTTGCCCAAGGCGCTCGGCCCGGTCGATATCGAGGAAGGCGCCGGCTACGAGGTGCTGGCCGCTGCGCTGAACCGGACGGGCGCCGATCTGATTGCGCTCGGCACCCATGCGCGGAGCGGCTTCGTCACCCGCCTCCTCGGCAGCTTCGCCGCGACCATGCTGCGCGATCCGCCGACGGACCTGATCCTCGCCCATCCCGGCTGAGCGCAAGGTGCCGATGCCGTTTTGCCGCGACGCCAGAAGACATGTAATAGTACGCCGCAAGCCGGGCCTGCATCCCGTTGTGCAGCGCCGAGAAAACCTGCGCGAAGGAGCGGACACATGACGATACCGACGATCACCCGTCTGCACAGGCCCCTCGACGAGTTGCGCAACACGCTGCCGCATATCCTTGACGCCCCGAAGGACGACGGCGAGATCAAGGCCATCGTCGTGCGGCCGCGTCCGGGGGAACGGATTCTGCTCGAGGAAGCGGAACTCAGCCTCGCCGGCGGCGTCCACGGCGATCGCTGGGCCAAGGGCTGCTGGCTCTCGACCGAGGACGGCCAGCCCCATCCCGACGTGCAGATCTGCATGATGAACGCGCGCTGCATCGAGGCGATCGCCGGCGATCCGGCCAACTGGCCGCCTGCCGGAGACAACGTCTTCATCGACATGGACCTCTCGCCGGCGAACCTGCCGCCGGGCACCAGGCTTGCGCTCGGCTCGGTCGAGCTGGTCATTACCGACACGCCGCACAACGGTTGCCAGAACTTCATCGACCGCTACGGCCGCGATGCATGCCTCTTCGTCAATACCGGCGAGGGCAAGGAACTGCGTCTGCGCGGCATCTATGGACGCGTGACCCGCGACGGCACCGTGAAGCGCGGCGACCGGGTGCGAAAGATCCCCTGATCCGCCACGCCCGAATCACCCGTCCGTGCCGCGGCATCTTTCCATCGCGCGGCCGCACCGCTATATGCCGGCCATGTTGCAGACAGCCCCCAACCGCCCCGACCTGCCCGCCGAGATCGCTCGGCGGAGGACCTTCGCCATCATCTCGCACCCGGACGCCGGCAAGACCACCCTGACCGAG
>JBFKMA010000048.1:0-10585 GCA_041630175.1 Albidovulum sp. | reverse complement strand
GGGCTGCCCTTCGTCTACGGCCGCGACGACGTGAAATACATCAAGTGCTCGGACGAGCACGGCGTCATCGAGGACGCGAAAGGCGTCCTGAAAGTGGGCGAGAAGCTGCGCCTCGTGCCCGGCCATTGCGACCCGACGGCGAATGTCCATGACTGGTATGTCGGTGTCCGGGGCGGCAAGGTCGAATGCGTCTGGCCGGTCTCGGCCCGCGGCAAGGCCTACTGAGGGCGCGTACAGCAAGCGTACAGCGGGCGTATGCCAAGCGTACAGCCCGCGTACATACATCCGTACTGACATGGGGGCGGCCGCCGCCGCCCGCCGATCCGAGGGGAACAACATGATCATCGTCCCGGAAACCGAGATCGCGGGGCTCGTCTCCGCCGAGGACGCCTTCGCCGCCGTCGAGGCCACCTTCGCCGCGATGGCGCGGGACGACGCCTACAACTTCCCCGTCGTGCGCGAGGCGCTGGGCGAGGGGCGGCAATACGGCTTCAAGTCCGGGCTCGACCGCGCCGGCGGGGTGATGGGGGTGAAGTCGGGGGGCTACTTTCCCGGCAATGCCGAGCGCGGCATCCCCAACCACCAGTCCACGGTTTTCCTGTTCGATCCGCAGTCGGGCCGCCCGACGGCGGTGGTGGGCGGCAACCTCCTGACCGCGCTCAGGACCGCCGCCGCCGCCGCGATCTCGATCGACCGGCTGGCGCGGCAGGACGCCAGGGTGCTCGGCATGGTCGGCGCCGGCCATCAGGCGCAGTTCCAGCTGCGCGCCGCCGCCAAGGTCCGCAGCTTCGAAAAGGTCGTCGCCTGGAACCTGCACCCCGAGATGCTGCCGAAGCTCGGCGCGGTCGCCGAAGAGTTGGGCCTGCCCTTCGAGGCGGTGTCGCTGGAAGAGCTTGGCGCGCTGGCCGACGTGATCATCACCATCACCTCCTCGCCGGCCGCCTCGCTTCTCGACGCGCATGTCCGGCCCGGCACGCATCTGGCCTGCATGGGCACCGACACCAAGGGCAAGCAGGAGGTCGAGGCCGCGCTCGTCGCCCGCGCCACGGTCTTCACCGACGAGGTCGCGCAATCGGTGACGATCGGCGAGGCGCAGCACGCGATTGCCGCCGGCAGCCTTGCCGAAGCCGACATCGTCGAGATCGGCCGGGTCATCAACGGCGACCATCCGGGCCGGACGAGCGCCGAGGAGATCACGCTCTTCGACGGCACCGGCGTCGGGCTGCAGGACCTCGCCGTGGCCTCTGCCGCGGTCGATCTGGCGGTGAAGAAGGGCGTGGCGGTCGAGGTCGATTTCTGATCTGCGGCTTCGCTTTCGTTGCGAACCAAGGCAATGGCGATGACTTTCGCGATTTGCCTGAAGGAGCTACTTGCGACTTTCCTATGTGAGCGACGGGCCAAACCGGCCAATACTGGGCAGAGCGCCGAAGAGGGGAGAAACGACCATGGCCGGATACCTGACCACGCATGTCCTCGACACTGCCCGCGGCTGCCCGGCCGAGGGGCTGAAGATCGAGCTTTTCCGGATCGACGGCGACGCCCGGGTGCATCTTCGCACGCTCGTCACCAATGACGATGGCCGCACCGACGAGCAGATCCTGCCCGCGGCCGAGTTCAGGACCGGCAGCTATGAGCTGGTGTTCCACGCCGGCGCCTATCTCGACGCCTCTGGCGTCGCGCCGGAATCGCCGCGCTTTCTCGACGTCATCCCCTTGCGGTTCGGCATGTCGGAGGCGGCGCATTACCATGTGCCGCTGCTCCTGTCGCCCTTCGGCTATTCGACCTATCGCGGAAGCTGAGGCCGCGCCTCAGCCGTGCAGCGATTTCCGGATATGCTCGACCATGAAATCGATGAACAGCCGCGCCTTGGGGTCCTGGCGGCGGCGATGCATGTAGAGGCAGGCGAGCTGGACCGGGATCGGCGGTTCCTCGGTCAGAACCGGGACCAGCCGGCCGGCGGCGAGATGTTCGGAGATCTCGAAGACCGGCTTGAGGACGATGCCCTGCCCGTCGAGCGCCCAGTTGGTCAGCACGTCGCCATGGTCCGATTCCAAGGGGCCTGAGACCGGCACGCGCTGCACGCCGTCGGGCGTCTTGAGCGGCCACTGGAATTCCGGCGCGCCGGGATAGCGCAGGTTCAGGCAGGCGTGGTTCTGCGCCTTGAGGTCGGAACTGGTCTTCGGCATGCCCCTGGCTGCGATGTAGTCGGGCGCGGCGCAGAGCACGCGCGGGCAGTCGGCGATCTTGCGGATCCTGAGCGTCGAATCCTCGGGCAGACCGAGGATGAACGCGGCGTCCAGCCCCTCCGCGGCGAGGTCGAGCTTGCGGTCCGAGAGCCTCAGCCGGATGTTGATCAGCGGATAGCGGGTGCGGAAGTCCGGCGCGGCGGGCGCCACCAGCCGCTGGCCGACGCCGAGCGGGGCCGCGACATAGAGGCTGCCCTTCGGGTTCTCGGTGACGCTGCTGATCTCGGCCTCCGCCTCCTCGACGGAATCGAGGATCTTCAGCGCGCCGTGGTAGAAGAGCCGCCCCTGCTCGGTCGGGTTGAGCATGCGCGTGGTGCGCTGAAAGAGCCGCACGTTGAGATGCGTCTCGAGCTGCGAGATCCGCGAGGAGGCGACCGCGGCCGAGATCCGCATGTCGCGCGCCGCCGCCGACATGCTGCCAAGCTCGTAGACCCGCACGAACGTTCGAATGTTGTCGAGATAGGCCATGTTTCAATTCTTAGGGGTTTTTTGAAGCAGCTAGGTTTTTTTGCCGAATACAGGATAATGCGGAATCGCGCTAAGGTCTTGTGTAAAGATTCAAGGGAGTAGACCGATGCAAGACTTGGCGCTGATCTGGGACTGGCTGGCCTTTGCGGTGCGTTGGCTGCACGTCATCACCGCGATCGCCTGGATCGGGTCGTCCTTCTACTTCGTCGCGCTCGACCTCGGTTTGCGCAAGGTGCCGCATCTGCCGGTCGGCGCGCATGGCGAGGAATGGCAGGTCCATGGCGGCGGCTTCTACCACATCCAGAAATACCTCGTGGCGCCCGAGAACATGCCGGACCACCTGATCTGGTTCAAGTGGGAGAGCTACGCGACCTGGCTTTCGGGCGCGGCGCTCTTGATGATGGTCTACTGGGTCGGGGGCGAATTGTACCTGATCGACGCCGCCAAGGCCGATCTCGCGCTCTGGCACGGGATCGCGATCTCGGCCGCCTCGCTGACGATCGGCTGGCTGGTCTACGACTACCTCTGCAAGTCGGGGCTGGGCGAGAAGCCGACGCTCCTGATGCTGCTTCTCTTCGTGCTCCTCGTCGCGATGGGCTGGGGTTACAACGAGATCTTCACCGGCCGCGCGACGATGCTGCATCTCGGCGCGTTCACCGCGACGATCATGACCGCCAACGTCTTCTTCATCATCATCCCCAACCAGAAGATCGTGGTCGAGGACCTGAAGGCCGGCCGCACGCCGGATCCGAAATACGGCAAGATCGCCAAGCTGCGTTCGACCCACAACAACTACCTGACGCTGCCGGTCGTGTTCCTGATGCTGTCGAACCATTACCCGCTGGCCTTCGCCACCGAATACAACTGGATCATCGCGGCGCTGGTGTTCCTGATGGGCGTGTCGATCCGGCATTACTTCAACACCAATCATGCGCGCGCCGGCAACCCGACCTGGACCTGGCTGGTGACGGCGGTTCTCTTCATCTGCGTGATGTGGCTCTCGACCGCGCCCCTGATGCAGGACACGGTCGAGGAATCCGAAGCGCGCGAGATGACCGGCACGGAGCAGGTCTTCGCCAGTGCCGAGGGGTTCGAGGAGGTCATGTCGATCGTGCCCGGGCGCTGCTCGATGTGCCATGCCCGCGAGCCGTTCTACGAAGGCATTCACCGCGCGCCGAAGGGGATCCTGCTGGAGACGCAGGCGGATGTCGCGCGGGCGGCGCGCCAGATCTACCTGCAAGCGGGCGTGACCACGGCGATGCCGCCCGCGAACGTGTCGTTCATGGAGGACGGCGAGCGGCAGGAGATCATCCGCTGGTACAAGCGCGCGGCCAGCGACCTGCCCTTCGGCATCGCGGCCAACTGAACAAGGGTTCACCGCCCCCGCGTCCGGCACCCTCGGAAGGCGTCAGTCGAGCGCCTTCTTCGCGCCCTTCACCATGAAGTCCACGAAGTGGCGGATCTTCGGGTCGAGCAGCTTGCGGTGCGGAAACAGGCATCCGAAATTCGCCGGCAGCGGCGGGGTCTTCGACAGGACCTCGACGAGCTCGCCGCGGTCGAGATAGGGCCGCACGTCGAACTTCACCTTGTTGGCGATCCCCTTGCCGGCCAGCGCCCAGTCGGTCAGCACGTCGCCGTCATCGGCGTCGTACTTCCCGGCCACTTCCAGCTTCAGCGGGCCGTTCTCGGTCTGCAGAACCCAGAAATATTCCGGCGAGCGCGGGTAGCGCAGCAGGAGGCAGTTGTGGTGCTTGGCGATCAGGTCGTCGGGGCAGGCCGGGATGCCGTGCCGCTCCAGGTAGTCCGGCGCGGCGCAGAGCACGCGCTCGCAATCGGCGATGCTGCGGTATTTCAGCGTCGAATCCTGCAGCGCGCCGAGGAAGAACGCGACGTCCTGCACGTCGTCGAACAGGTCGACCCGCCGGTCGGAAAGCCGCAGCCGGACCTCGACTTCGGGAAACTGCTCGACGAAGGCCGGCACGAGCGGCCCGATGACCCGCCTGCCGACGCCGAGCGGCGCCGTGGCGTGGATGACGCCCCTCGGCGCGTCGTGCACGCCGGCCACCGCGGCCTCCGCGTCGTCGAGCGTGTCGATGAGCTGCTTGGCGTATTCGTAGAACACCCGCCCCGCCTCGGTCGGCGCGAGCTTGCGCGTCGTCCGGTTGAAGAGCCGGACGCCGAGCTTGGCTTCCAGTTCCTTGAGGCGGCTGCTCGCGGTTGCGGGTGTCATGCGCAGGTTGCGGCCGGCCTGGGTGATGTTGCCCAGATCGAACACCCGCACGAACAAACGTATGCCTTCCAGATAGGCCACGCTGTTTCCCATCCTCGCAGCGAGACCACGTTGCCGGTCTCAGCCAGTCATGGTTTCCAATATGATGCGCTGCGCGGTGATTGGCAAACCGCATGCTCCGACCGTATCGCGGATCGGGGCGCTGGCCGGTTGCGGGCGGCGCGGCCGCTCTTGGCGGAGCCCGGTGAGGCCGCTATGACTCCACCTCCGCAACAGGAGGAATCCAGCCTTGGATAGTACAGCCGACCGGATCGCACGGACCATCGCCGCCGAGATCGCCGCCAGCCCCGCGCAGGTCGCGGCGGCGGTCGGCCTGCTCGACGAAGGCGCGACCGTGCCCTTCATCGCGCGCTACCGCAAGGAGGCGACCGGCGGGCTCGACGACACGCAGCTGCGCAATCTCTGCGACCGGCTGGCCTATTTGCGCGAAATGGAGACGCGGCGGCAGGTGATCCTCGGCTCGATCCGCGAGCAGGGCAAGCTGACCGACGAGCTTGCCCGCGCCATCGCGGGGGCCGACAGCAAGGCGGCGCTCGAGGATCTCTACCTGCCCTACAAGCCCAAGCGCCGCACCAAGGCGATGATCGCCCGCGAGAACGGGCTGGAGCCGCTCCTGCGCGCGATTCTCGACGACCGGTCAGCGGCGCCGGAAGACCTGGCGGCGGGCTACCTCTCCGAGGCGGTGCCGACGGTAAAGGAGGCGCTCGGCGGCGCCCGCGACATCCTTGCCGAGGAGCTGTCCGAGAATGCCGATCTCTTGGCGCGGCTCAGGGATTTCATGCGCGCCGAGGCGATCATCGCGGCCCGGGTCACGCCCGGCAAGGAGGAGGCGGGCGCCAAGTTCTCCGACTATTTCGACCACCGCGAGAAATGGTCCGCCATCGCCTCGCACCGGGCGCTGGCGATCCTGCGCGCCGCCAAGGAGGAGGTGGTGACCATCGACATCGCCCCCGACCCCGAGACCGGCGCGGAGCGGGCGGTCGCGATGGTCGCCGCCGCGATCGCCATTCGCGGCGACGGCCCCGGCGACGCCTGGCTGCGCGAGGTCGCCTCCTGGTGCTGGCGCGTGAAGCTCAGCCTGTCGATGTATGTCGACCTTCTCTCGGAGCTGCGGCGCCGCGCCCATGAGGAGGCCATCGCGGTCTTCGCCCGCAACCTCAAGGACCTGCTCCTCGCCGCCCCGGCCGGGGCGCGGACGACGCTGGGCCTCGATCCCGGCATCCGCACCGGGGTGAAGGCCGCCGTGGTCGATGCCACCGGCAAGCTCGTGGAGACCGCCACGCTCTACCCGTTCCAGCCGCGGCAGGACCTGCGCGGCGCGCAGGCGACGATCGTCGAGCTGATCCGCCGGCACGGGGTCGATCTGATCGCCATCGGCAACGGCACCGCCAGCCGCGAGACCGAACGCCTCGTCGCCGAGACGCTGAAGCTCTTGCCCGAGGGCGGGCGCCGTCCCACCAAGGTGATCGTGTCCGAGGCCGGCGCCTCGGTCTATTCGGCGTCCGAGCAGGCCGCGCAGGAGTTCCCCGATGTCGATGTCAGCCTGCGCGGCGCGGTGTCGATCGCGCGGCGGCTGCAGGACCCGCTGGCGGAACTGGTGAAGATCGCGCCGCAATCCATCGGCGTCGGGCAGTACCAGCACGACGTCGACCAGCGGCGGCTGGCGCAGGCGCTCGACGGCGTGGTCGAGGATGCTGTGAACGCGGTGGGGGTGGACCTCAACACCGCCTCCGCGCCGCTCCTGTCGCGGGTGGCGGGGCTCGGGGCCTCGCTCGCCTCGGCGATCGTGGCGCACCGCGATGCGCAAGGCGCGTTCGCCTCGCGCAAGACGCTGCTCAAGGTGTCGGGGCTCGGCCCCAAGGCCTTCGAGCAATGCGCGGGCTTCCTGCGGATCCGCGACGGCGAGGAGCCGCTCGACGCATCCTCGGTGCACCCCGAGGCCTATGACCTCGCGCGGCGGATCGTCGGCGCCTGCGGCCGCGACATCCGCGCGATCATGGGCGCGCCGGCGGCGCTGAAGGGGCTCAGGGCCGAGGATTTCGTCGATGACCGCTTCGGCCTGCCCACCGTGCGCGACATCCTGTCGGAGCTTGAGAAACCCGGCCGCGATCCGCGCCCGAGCTTCAAGACCGCGACCTTCACCGACGGCGTCGAGGACATCAAGGACCTGCGCCCCGGCATGTTGCTGGAAGGCACCGTCACCAACGTCGCGGCCTTCGGCGCCTTCGTCGATATCGGCGTGCACCAGGACGGGCTCGTGCATGTCAGCCAGCTTGCCGACCGCTTCGTGAAGGACCCGCATGAGGTCGTGAAGGCGGGCGATGTCGTCAAGGTCCGCGTCACCGAGGTGGACATTCCGCGCAAGCGGATCGGGCTCAGCATGCGCAAGGATGGTGGCGCTTCGGGTGCGCCTGCGCCGGACAAGCGCGCGGAGCGCGCGCCGAAGCCGGGCAGGGCGGGCGGCTCCGGGCGGGCGCCGCAAGCGAAGGCCGGTCAGGGGGCCGACAGCAACGGCGCGCTCGGCGCGGCGCTGCTCGACGCATTGAAGAAGAAGACCTGACGCCCCGGGGGGGCAGCGGCCGGTCGGGTCGCGTCGAAGCGGTCGGGCGCGGACGGACGAGAGGTTCCTCTGTCCGCGCCTATTCCCAGTTCGGGCGCGTCATGAGTTCTCGCCACGTTCCCGAGAAATCCGGCGTCGGCAGGCCGGCGATGAACTCCTTCGCGGAGTCCCAGGCGGCGCCGGGGCTGAACAAGACGGCCTCCCTCAGTTCCTCCGCCGTCGGCAGGCGCAGGCCGCAGACCTCGTTGACTTCCGCCTCCGGGGGCGTGTCCGGGCCGAGCGCCTCTTCGAGCGCCCGCATGTCCTTCATGGTCTCGCAGGCAGCCGTCACTTCGAGCGTCGTCGCGCCGACGATCACGGCGATGCCCCAGAACGGGATGCCTTCCGCCGCCATGGAGCCCACGTTCGTGGCCGCGACGCGCGCCGTCCTGCGGCTCACCGCGCCGGAGACTTCCTCGACCGCCGACCGCAGGGAACGCGGCTTGCCGCGGAAATTCACCTCCGGCCCGTCGACGCGAAGCCGGCGCGCCTCGATCTCGACGGTTCCGTATTTCCTCGCAAGGATGTCGCTCTTCCGGCGTTCGACATTAAGATCCGATGTCGTCTGCTTGAGCTCCGCCTTCAGCGCGCCGGCCTCGACCTCGGCCCGGTCCAGCCGGGTCGCGGTTCGCGCGCTGACCGTGGTGACGCCGCTCCACGAGGCGATGAGCGACGACACCGCCGCATTGAGCCCGCCGAGGGTGAGCGTCGCGACATTGAACAGGAGCATGAGGCAGATCAGCAGGATCGTGCTTCCCCGGGCGAGGAAAAAGACCAGGCGCCGCAGGATGACGGCGATCTTCCACGTCCAGCGCAAGGCAGCTCGCAGCATCCGGTTTCCCCTTTCCCACAGCGTGCGGGAAACGCTAGAGGCTCGGTGGCGGTTGAGCAATGGCTGAGGCGGCCCGTGCGGCGCGCACCCGTTGGCCCGTTGACGGCGGCCCGGGGCGGCGGTAGCTGACGGCCATGGCACGCGCACCGCTTCTCCAGCTTTCCGGCATCTCGCTCACCTTCGGCGGCAATCCCGTCTTCGAGGGGCTCGACCTCGTCGTCCAGCCGGGCGACCGGGTGGCGCTGGTGGGGCGCAACGGCTCGGGCAAGTCGACGCTGATGAAGGTCATGGCGGGGCTCGTCGAGGCCGACCGGGGCGACCGGGTCGTGCCGCCGGGCGTGACCGTGGGCTACATGGAGCAGGAGCCGGACCTGTCCGCTTTCGCGACGCTCGGCGATTTCGCCGCCTCGGCGCTACCGGAGGGCGAGGGCTACCGGGTCGCGATCGCGGCCGAGGGCTTGAAGTTCGATCCCGCGACGCCGGTCGCGTCCGCCTCGGGCGGCGAGCGGCGGCGGGCGGCTCTGGCCAAGCTTCTGGCCGAGGCGCCGGAGCTGATGCTGCTCGACGAGCCGACGAACCATCTCGACATCCAGGCGATCCGCTGGCTCGAGGCGCAGCTCAAAGAGACCCGCGTGGCCTACGTGATCATCAGCCACGACCGCGCCTTCCTCCGGGCGCTGACGCGGGCGACGCTGTGGATCGACCGCAGCGCGGTGCGGCGCAGCGAGAGGGGATTCGAGGCCTTCGAGGACTGGCGCGAGACGGTATGGGCCGAGGAGGACCTCGCGCGCCACAAGCTCGACCGCAGGATCAAGGCCGAGGCGCGCTGGGCGGTCGAGGGGATCTCGGCGCGCAGGAAGCGCAACCAGGGCCGGGTCCGGGCGCTGCAGGCGATGCGCGCCGAGCGCGCGGCGATGATCCGGCGGCAGGGCACCGCGGACATGGCGCTCGATTCGGGGCAGACCTCGGGCAAGCTGGTGATCGAGGCGAAAGGGATTTCAAAGGGATATGGCGACAAGCTCATCCTCCGGCCCTTCGACCTGAAGGTGCTGCGCGGCGACCGGGTGGCCTTTGTCGGGCCGAACGGCGTCGGCAAGACCACGCTTCTGAAGATGCTGACGGGCGAGTTCGCGCCGGATGCGGGCGGCGTTCGGCTCGGCACCAATCTGGAGATCGCGGTCTTCGACCAGGCCCGCGCGGCGCTCGATTTCGAGATGACGCTCTGGGACGGTCTGGTGAACGATCCCGACATGGCGGTGTCGGGGCGGTCGGACCAGGTCATGGTGCGCGGGCAGCCGAAGCACGTCGTCGCCTATCTCAAGGACTTCCTCTTCGACGAGGCACAGGCGCGGGCGCCGATCGGCTCCTTGTCGGGCGGCGAGCGGGCGCGGCTGCTGCTCGCGCGGATCATGGCCAAGCCGTCGAACCTGCTGGTGCTTGACGAGCCCACGAACGACCTCGACGTGGAGACGCTGGACCTGCTGCAGGACCTGCTCGGCGATTACGACGGCACGGTGCTCCTGGTCAGCCACGACCGCGATTTCATCGACCGGGTGGCAACGACGACGATCGCGATGGAGGGCGACGGGCGCGCGACCGTCTATGCCGGGGGCTGGAGCGATTACCAGGCGCAGCGGGGCGCGGCGGAGCCGGCGCAGGCCGCGAAGCCCGCGCCGAAGCCCGCCGCGGCGCCGGAGCCGAAGCCGCGCAGGGCGGCGCAGGGGCTGACCTTCACCGAGAAGCACCGGCTCGACGCGCTGCCGGGCGTGATCGAGAAGCTCGAGGCCGAGATCGGCAAGCTCTCGGATTTCCTCTCTGACCCGCAACTGTTCCAGAAGGCGCCGGACAAGTTCCGCCGCGCCTCGGAGGGGCTTGCCGAACGGCAGGCGGCACTTCAGGCGGCCGAGGAGGAATGGCTGATGCTGGAAGAGAAGGCCACGGCCTGAGGCGGGCCGACCTCAGCGCCAGAGGATCGCGATGAGCGTGATCGCCGCGAGGGCGGCGCCGAGAAGCGCGGTCCAGAGCCCGAAGCGCGAGCGGACGGGCTCCGGCTCGGGGAAGAGCCGCGCCTCGATCCGGGCGAGGTGGTCGGCGGGCGGCGGCGCTTCGGGATAGAGGTCGTTCAAGGGCGCGAGCCGGTTCTGCCAGGT
>JBFKMA010000047.1:0-10623 GCA_041630175.1 Albidovulum sp. | reverse complement strand
GCCGCTTCTCAAGGCATGAGGATCATCGGCGGCGAAAGGCGGGGACTGAAGCTCGCCGAGGTCGGCGCGGGCGACGCCGCGGCGCATCTGCGGCCGACCTCCGACCGCGTGCGCGAGGCGATCTTCAACCTCGTCATCAACGGGCCCTACGGCAATCCGGTCCTGGGCGCGCGCGTCCTCGACCTCTTCGCCGGCACCGGGGCGCTCGGGCTCGAGGCGCTTTCGCGCGGCGCGGCGCGGGTGGCCTTCGTCGATGACGGTGCCGCCGCGCGCGCGCTTCTGAGGCAGAACATCGAGAAGATGCAGGCGATGGGCGCCACCGATGTCTGGCGCCGCGACGCCACCCGCATGGGCCCCAATCGCGGGCCGCGCTACACGCTCGTCTTCCTCGACCCGCCCTATGGCAAGGGCCTCGGCGAAGCCGCGCTCGCCTCCTGCGCCGAGGGCGGCTGGCTCGCCCCCGGCGCGATGGTGGTCTGGGAGGAAAGCACCGCCCCGACCCCGCCGGAGGGCTTCACCCAGCTCGACCAGCGCCGCTACGGCGACACCCTTGTGACGATCCTGAAAGCGCCGGCATGAGACCCGCCGCCGTGCTCTTCGACTGCGACGGCGTCATCGTCGACAGCGAACCCGCGGCCTTCGGCCTCCTGCGGGCGGATCTCGCCGCCCACGGCGTCCACCTCACGCTGGACGAGGTCGAACGCGACGTCATTGGCGGCACCGCCCGCGACTGCTGGCTTCGCGCCCGCGCGATGGGCGCCGACCTGCCGGAGGACTGGGTCGAGGATTTCTACGCCCGGCTCTATGCCCGCCTCGCCGAGGGCACTCCCCTGATCCCCGGGATCACCGAGGTGCTCGACGCCCTCGACGCCGCCGGCATCGCCTACGCGGTCGGCTCCAACGGCCGACCGGAGAAGATGCAGGTGACGCTCGGCCAACACCCCGCCACGCTTGCGCGGTTCCAAGGCCGGCTCTTTTCCGGCCAGACGCTCGGCCGCCCGAAACCCGACCCCGCGCTCTACCTCCATGCCGCCGAGGCGCTCGGCGCCGATCCCGCGCGCTGTGTCGTCGTCGAGGACAGCGCCACCGGCAGCCGCGCCGCCGCCCGCGCGGGGATGCGCTGCTACGGCTACGCGCCGCATGGCCACGGCGCGCGCCTCGAAGCGGAAGGCGCGCACATCTTCGGCCGCATGCAGGATCTGCCGGCCCTGCTCGGCCTCTGATTTCTTCTGTTCCCAAATACCTCGGGGGGGTGCGGGAGGCTGGCCCCCGCCCGGATCGGATCGCGCACGCGATCCGAAACTACTTCGTCGGGTGGAACCGCCCGGCCGGCGAGAGCGTGAAGATCTCGCAGCCATCCGCGGTGACGCCCACGGAATGCTCGAACTGCGCCGACAGCGACTTGTCCCGCGTCACTGCGGTCCAGTCGTCGGCGAGCACCTTGGTTTCCGGCCGGCCGAGATTGACCATCGGCTCGATCGTGAAGAACATCCCCTCCTCGAGCCGCGGCCCGGTGCCCGCGCGGCCGTAATGCAGCACGTTCGGCGGCGCATGGAACACCCGGCCGAGCCCGTGGCCGCAGAAGTCGCGCACGACGCTCATGTGCTGCGCCTCGACGTAAGCCTGGATCGCATGGCCGATATCGCCGAAGGTATTGCCGGGCCGCACCGCCTCGATCCCCTTCATCAGCGCGTCATGGGTGACCTCGACCAGCCGCTCGGCCTTGCGCGAGAGATTGCCGGCCACGTACATCCGGCTGGTATCGCCATACCAGCCATCGACGATCACCGTGACGTCGATGTTCAGGATGTCGCCGTCCTTCAGCAGCTTCGGCCCCGGGATCCCGTGGCAGACGACGTGGTTGACCGAGATACACGAGGCGTGCTGGTAGCCGCGATACCCGATCGTCGCCGAGGTGGCGCCCGCCGCCGCGATCCGTTCCTCGATGAAGGTGTCGAGCGCACCGGTCGTCACCCCCGGCTCCACGAGCGCGGCCACCTCGTCGAGGATCTCGGCCGCGAGCCGGCCGGCGACATGCATGCCTTCGAAGTCCGAGGCTTCGTAGATTCTGATCCCGTCCTTGGTCAGACGGCCGCGGGGGTCATCCACCGGCTGCTCCTTCTGTCTCATGGCCGTCTAGATAGTCAACAAATCCGGCCTTGGCCAGAGCCCGGGGCTTTCCCGATCGCCGCGCGTTGCCTATAGCTTCCTTGAAACGAGGAGGCGCCCATGCCCAACCCGACCGCCGCCATCCTGGTCATCGGCAACGAGATCCTCTCGGGCCGCACCCGCGACGCCAACATGCACCACCTCGCCGGGGAGCTGGCGCGGATCGGCATCGACCTGAAGGAGGTGCGCGTCGTCTCCGACGACCGCGCCGCGATCACCGCCGCGGTGAACGCGCTCCGCGCCACCCACGACCACCTCTTCACCTCGGGCGGCATCGGCCCGACCCATGACGACATCACCGCCGACGCGGTGGCCGAGGCCTTCGGCCTGACGCTCGCGATCCGCGGGGATGCCCGCGCGCTTCTGGCCGCGCATTACGACCGCGCCGGGCTCGAGTTCAATGCCGCGCGCCAGCGCATGGCGCGGGTTCCCGAGGGGGCCACGCTGATCGAGAACCCGATCTCCGCCGCGCCGGGCTTCAGCCTCGGCAACGTGCATGTCATGGCCGGGGTGCCGGACATCTTCCAGGCCATGGTCGCCTCGCTCCTGCCGCGGCTCACCGGCGGCAAGCCGCTGCTCAGCCAGACCCTGCGGATCGACCAGGGTGAAGGCGTGATCGCCGGGCCGCTCGGAGACCTCGCCGCCGAGTTCCCCGAGCTCAGCTTCGGCTCCTACCCGTTCATCCAGCAGGGCGCCTACGGCTCGAACATCGTCATCCGCGGCACCGACGCGGCCCGCATCGACGCCGCGATGGCGCGCCTCGCCGCCCTGTTCCCGCGCGAGGGCGCATGAGGGCGCTTTTCACGGCCACCGACGCCACCTGGCCCGCGGCCGCATCCCATGCCGCCGGCGCCTTCCGCGTCCGCGAGGGCCGGGGCGGCGGCAAGCGCGTGTCCTCCGCCACCGCCGAGGGGCCGTGGTCCGAGACCGATATCGACGCCGCCGAGGCCATGCACCGGCGGCTCGGACAGCCGCCGCTCTTCATGATCCGCCCGGGCGAGGAGGCGCTCGACGCGGCCCTTGCCGCGCGCGGCTACGCCGTCGTCGATCCGGTCAATGTCTACGCGGCGCCGGTCGAGGCACTCATCGCCGAAGTGCCGCCGCTCGCGGCCTTCACGATCTGGCCGCCGCTGGCGATCATGCACGACATCTGGGCCGAGGGCGGCATCGGCCCCGGCCGGCTCGCGGTTATGGAACGCGCAAGCAGCCCCAAGACCGCGATCCTCGGCCGGGTCCGCGACCGCGCCGCCGGCGCCGCCTTCGTCGCGCTCCACGACGGCATCGCCATGCTGCACGCGCTTCACATCGTTTCCGACCAGCGTCGGCAAGGATCCGCCGTCAAGATGATGCGGACATCCGCCGCGTGGGCGCAAGATAATGGGGCAAAACGATTTTCCCTGCTTACAACCAAGGCCAATGGTCCGGCCAACGCGCTCTGTGCTTCCTTGGGAATGCAGGTTGTGGGAGACTATCACTACCGTTCGTAAAAACCCTAAGAGGCAAGGGGAGCAGTTGAACGATACCGGCCAAAGCCCGACGGCTCTCGATCTGCCTATGGTCGAGCCACTTCCGGACGCGACCCGGAAGTATTTCGATGTGTGCACCGAAAAGCTCGGCCTGGTTCCGAACGTGCTGAAGGCCTATTCCTTCGATATCGACAAGCTGAACGCCTTCACCGGCTTCTACAACGACCTGATGCTGGCCGAGAGCGGGCTTTCGAAGCTCGAACGCGAGATGATCGCGGTCGCCGTCTCGTCGCTCAACCGCTGCTGGTATTGCCAGGTCGCCCACGGCGCCGCGGTCCGGGAGCTTTCGGGCGATCCGGTCCTCGGCGAGGCGCTGGTGATGAACTGGCGTGTCGCGCGGCTGACGGAGCGCCAGCGGGCCATGCTCGAGTTCGCCGAAAAGTTGACACTTTCTTCGTCCAGGATCGCAGAGGAAGATCGCCAGGTGCTGCGGGACGCCGGATTCAGCGACCGCGACATCTGGGACATCGCCTCGGTCACCGGGTTCTTCAACATGACGAACCGCATTGCATCGGCCACCGCGATGGAACCCAACCCGGACTATCACGGAGCGCATAGATGAGAACGCTCGCACTCGCCCTCCTGTTCCTCGCCCCGGCCGCCCATGCCGCGCCGACGCTGTCGCTGCCGCCCACGGCTGCGCGCACCGCCGAGGACACGACCGCGATGGGCAGCTATGCGCTGCCCGTCGGGCCCTGGGCGAACGGCCGGGTCGAGACGGCCCGCACCGAAGGCGAGGTGACGCAGACCGCCTGGCGGGTCCGCGATGCCGGCCTCTCGACGATGGCGCTCCTGGCCAGGCTGCGCGCGCAGCTCGAGGATGAGGGTTTCGAGATCCTCTTCGAATGCGACACCGACCACTGCGGCGGCTTCGATTTCCGCTTTGGCACATCGGTGCTGCCGGAACCCGAGATGCATGTCGATCTCGGCGATTTCCGCTTCCTCTCCGCGCGCCGCATCGGCGGGCCGGTTCCCGACCATGTCAGTCTGCTGGTCAGCCGCTCCTCCGACAGCGCCTTCGTGCAGATGACCCGCGTCGGCGCGGCGCTCACCGAACCGCTGCCGATCGTCAAGGCGCGCTTCACTGCCAGCGAGGCCAAGCCGGGGCCCGGCGCCTTCGACGACGAGTTGATCACGGCGGGCAAGGTGGTGCTCGACGATCTCACCTTCGCCTCGGGCGAGACCGAACTCGGGCAAGGCCGCTTCGCCTCGCTTGCGGCGCTGGCGGATTTCCTCCGTGCCAATCCCGACAAGACGATCGCGCTCGTCGGCCATACCGATGCCGAGGGCCAGCTTTCCAGCAATGTCGCGCTGTCCCGCCAGCGCGCGCAATCGGTGCTCAACCGCCTCGTCTCGGTCCATGGCGTCGATCCCGCGCAACTTTCGGCGGACGGCATCGGCTTCCTCTCACCGATCGCCTCGAATCTCACGCCGGAGGGCCGCACCAAAAACAGACGGGTCGAGGCGCTCATCACCTCGACCCGCTAAACTGCTCGAGCGGAACTCGTTACATGCACACAGGGTTTACCAGGCGTCCGGCCCCTTTTCGGTGAATGCCTCGGCGAGGAAGTCGATGAAGGCGCGCACCTTGGGTTGGGTGAAGCGGCCCGGCGGATAGACGGCATAGATGCCCAGCGTCTCGACGGGGAGGTCGGGGATCGCGTCCTCGACCAGCCCCTTGCGCAACGCATCGGCATAGAGGAAGGACGGCAGGTAAGCGATGCCGAGCCCCGAGATCGCCGCGTTCAGAAGCGACTGGCCGTCGTTCACCGTGAGCCAGCCGGCGGTGCGCACCTGGCGCTTTTCGCCCGAGGGCGCGGTGATCTTCCAGACGTTGCCGGACGCCTGGTTGGAATAATGCAGGAGCTTGTGCTCGTTCAGATCGTCGATCTTCTGCGGCCGGCCGAATTTCTGGAAATAGGACGGCGATCCGACCATGCGTTTTGACGTATCGGTGAGCTTGCGGGCCCGCAGCGTCGAATCCTCGAGCTCGCCGACCCGGATCGCCATGTCGAAGCCTTCCGAGATCAGCTCCACATAGCGGTTGTTGAGCACCATGTTCACCGTGATCTCGGGATATTCCAGCAGGAAGTCCCCGAGGATCGGCGACAGCAGGTTGACGCCGAAATCGGTGGCGACCGAGATCCTGAGAAGCCCCGAAGGTGCCGACTGCATCGAGGTCACGAGCGCATCGGCCTCTCCGGCATCGTTGAGCACGCGGCGGGCACGGTCGTAATAGGCCAGACCGATCTCCGTCGGAGAGACGCGCCGCGTGGTCCGGTTCAGGAGCCGCGCCCCGAGCCGGGCCTCAAGCGATGAAACATGTTTGGAGACCGCGGATTTCGAAATCCCCATCTTCTTGGCCGCATCGGTAAATCCGCCTTGATCTACCACTGTGGCGAAGGCCTCCATTTCGGTCAGTCGATCCATCAAGTTACCCGTTACTATATTCTTGCCCGCCCAGCACCTGTATCGTGGTCAATTCGGGCAACATTGCGGACGTTGCCGGTCAACACTGGGGTATTGTCGCGAACCAAAGTGGCAAAAATCCGCCGATCGGTGCCGGGAGCGATACAACCTAAAGTTACATTGTGGCAGCCAGTCGTGTTCCTTGGTTGATCGCGCGTTTGGCGTCGAGCTCGGCCGCCACATCGGCCCCGCCGATCACTTGAACGGGTATCCCGGCCTCGGTCAGCGCCGTGGCCAGGTCGCGGAGGCTTTCCTGCCCGGCGCAGAGCACGACGGTGTCGGCCGGTATCAGCCGGGGCTCGCTGCGCTCGGACCCGGTGGACACGTGAAGCCCCTCAGAATCAATGCGTTCGTAATTGACGCCGCCGATCATCCGCACGCCCTTGGCGGCCAGCGCGGCGCGGTGGATCCAGCCGGTGGTCTTGCCGAGCCTGCGGCCCGGCTTCTCGGGCTTGCGCTGCAGGAGCGTCACCTGCCGCGCCGGCGCCTCGGGCTTCGGCTCGGCCACGCCGCCGCGCGACAGGGCCGGATCCGTGACGCCCCATTCGGCCAGCCATTCCGCGAGATGCAGGGTCGGGCTCTCGCCCGCCTGCACGAGGAATTCGGCCACGTCGAAACCGATGCCGCCGGCGCCCACGACTGCCACGCGCGGGCCGACCGGTGCGCCGCGCAGCACGTCGATATAGGAGAGCACGTTCGCCCCGTCCTGCCCGGGAATGCCCGGATCGCGCGGCACGACGCCGGTGGCGAGGATGACCTCGTCGAAGCCGGACAGATGCCCGACCCCGGCTGCGGTGCCGAGCCGCAGGTCGATCCGGCTCTTTCCGACCATGGTGCGGTACCAGTCGATGAGACCGTGGAACTCCTCCTTGCCGGGCACCGCCTTGGCGAGATTGAGCTGGCCGCCGATCTCGCCCGCCTTGTCGAAAAGCGTGACATGATGTCCCCGCGCATCGAGCGCGAGCGCCGCTGCCAGACCGGCCGGCCCCGCGCCGACGACCGCGACGCGCTTGGCCTGCGCCGCGGGCTCGAGCACCAGCTCCGTTTCGAAACAGGCGCGCGGATTGACGAGGCAGGTCGAAATCCGGCCCTGGAAGGTGTGGTCGAGACAGGCCTGGTTGCAGGCGATGCAGGGCGCGATTTCCTCCGCCCGGTCCTCGGCGGCCTTCCTCACGAAGTCGGGGTCGGCGAGGAACGGCCGCGCCATCGACACCATGTCGGCGCAGCCTTCCGCCAGGACCGCCTCCGCCACCGCGGGCGAGTTGATACGGTTCGAGGTGATGATCGGGATCGCCACCTCGCCCATCAGCTTCTTCGTGACCCAGGCGAAGGCGCGGCGCGGGACCGAGGTGGCGATCGTCGGTATTCGCGCCTCGTGCCAGCCGATTCCGGTGTTCAGGATCGAGGCGCCCGCGCCCTCGATCGCGCGGGCGAGCGTCACGACCTCATCCCAGCTCTGGCCCTCGGGCACGAGATCGATGAGCGAAATCCGGTAAATGAGGATGAAATCCTCGCCCACCGCCTGCCGCACCCGGCGCACGACCTCGACCGGCAGGCGCATCCGGTTCTCGGGGGATCCGCCCCAGCGGTCGCTGCGCTTGTTGGTGCGGGTGACGAGGAATTCGTTGAGGAAGTAGCCCTCCGACCCCATCACCTCGACGCCGTCATAGCCGGCCTCGCGCGCCCGCGCGGCGGCGGTGGCGATGTCGGCGATCTGCTTCTCGATCCCGGCCTCGTCGAGTTCCTTCGGCGGGAACGGCGAGATCGGCGACTTGATCGGCGACGGTGCCACGCAGTCGGGCCCGTATGCATAGCGCCCGGCATGGAGTATCTGCATCGCGATGCGCCCGCCGGCCCCGTGCACCCGCCCCGTCACCACCCGGTGATTGGCGATGTCCTCGGGTGTGAAAAGTCCCGCCGCACCGGGGAACACCCCGCCCTCGCGGTTCGGGGCCATGCCGCCCGTCACCATCAGCCCGACCCCGCCCCGCGCCCGTTCCGCGTAGAACTCCGCGACCCGGTTCCAGTCCTTCGTCTCCTCCAGATTGGTGTGCATCGACCCCATCAGCACCCGGTTCGGCAGGGTCACATGGCCCAGATCGAGCGGCGAAAGCAGGTGGGGATAGAGCGGCACGGGCGGTCTCCTGACTTTGGCGGCACGATGGCGCAGAAATGACCATAGGTCACGTCGGACGCTGCGTCAGGTCGCGCGGCGCGCGCGGGGAGAGATCCCCGGAGCCTACTGGCCCGCGGTCTCCAGGCAATGGCGGCGGAACGCGCGCTTCAGCATGTCGAGCTCGGCGCGCAGCAGATCGACCTCGGCGCGGATGTCGTCCTCCAGCGGCACGCCGGTAACGATGGTGAACTGCCCGAGCCGCGCGCCGCTCTGCCCGTCGCGGACGACGAAGGTCTGCACCCCGTCCGACAGAAGCTCGGCCGGGATCGGCACCGAGACCGGCCAGCGCCCCGGGCCCGTTGCCGGGCCGAGCGTGACGCCGTCGAGCTTGCGCTCCTGGTGCCAGACCTCGATCTCGGGCGCGGCGGCGCCCGGTGCGGCAAGTTCCGCCTCCCATCGCCCGGCCCGGATCCGGGCGCCCGCCAATGCCGGCTCGCTCATCGCCTCTCCCTCACAGTTCCGCGCGCGGGCGACGGCTCATCGTCAGGTCGCGCAGCACGATCTGGTTCATCGCCGGCCCTTCGAAGCTCAGGTCGATCCAGGCCCGCTCCACCCGCTTCTCGTTCATCCTGGTATAGGCGAGGTCGAACTCGACCGTCACCTCCTCGGCCGAAAGCGGCAACTGCCGCACGACCTGCTCGGTGTTCGGCCCGTGCCGCACATTCAGCCGCGCGTAGATCCCGATGGGCCGCTCCGTCTCCACCACCGCGTCGAGGCGGAAGACGTGGTTGAGCGTGAGGCCCTGCACCGCCTCGGGCGGCAGGTCGATCGCCAGCGACAGGAACGAGCCGTCGAAGCGGAACACTTCGAGGCGGCATCCGAACGGCGCGAGGTCGCGCCCGCGCGTGTTGCGGACCTGGCGGATCGTCAGCTCGCTCCGCGCGCAGTCGTGGAAGATCGTCGCCTCGCCGCCGAACGTGTCGCGGTTCGCCACCGCGGCCAGGCCCGGCGGGCTGATCGGGCCGCGCCAGATTTCCGGCCGCCAGGCCCAGTCCGCCATCAGCGGCCGCGGGACCGCGCCCGAACCGGTCGCGGGCAGCGCGAGCCGCCCGTCAACGATGTGCAGCAGCCGGTCGATCTCGCGCCGGATCTGGCGGGCCGGGCCCCGCAGGCCGCGCAGGGATGCGTGGTCGGCGGTCTCGGCCCGTGCCGCGACCTGCCGCCAGCGCGCGAGCGAGCGGTGGAGCAGGAGCCGGTCAAGCATCGATCCGATCTTCTGGCTCATCCCTGGCGCCGCTTCCGTCCTCTGGCCGTCACGGGAACCCCGTCCTGCCTATCGTTTCGTTTCACGGCGATATCCGCGCTCAGGAGACATCCCCGCCGCTATTCGCCGCGCGGATCTTCGCCACCAGCGCCTTGAGCGCCCGGCGTTTCTCGCCCGATGTCTGCGGCCGATCCTTCAGCCCGAGCGCCGAGAGCGTCACGATGCGCCCGTCGAGCGCGAGGATCGCACGCCAGTATTCCGGCTCCACTGCCTGCCCTTCCGAGGCCGAGCTGTCGTGCAGCCTGAGATACAGAACCTCGCCCGCGGCGGCGATCTCTTCCACCGAGACCGCCTCGGCCTCGCCCGAGCGGCTCAGCGCCGCGCGGCCGGGGGCGGAGCGGAAGAACCGCGCCAACGCTTCGAAGTTCTCGGAAAGCGCACCCTCCTCCGGCGCGCCCGGCAGGACCGAAACGGTCAGCACCACCGGCTGCGACGGCTGTCCGGCCGCCCGCGATCCCGCCAGCGCCGCGCAGGTTCCGAAGAGAACGAACGCGCCCTCGGGCCCGTCGCGGCTCGCCCCGCGGTCGATGCAGTAGCCCTGCGGCCCCGCGACCATGACCGCCCCGTCCGAGACCGTCATCGCCCGCGTCACCGCGGCCGGGGCGCCGAATCCGCCCGGCTGGCAGGCCGCGAGCGCGAGGCCCGCGGCCAGGGCCACGCCCGTTCTACTGATCCATGTAGACATGGCGCTCCGCCTTCGCGCCGGGATGGGTGACGGCGCCCTTGCGCGCGCCGCCGACGAGCTGGGAATATTTCCAGAGCGCGCCGGACGCGTATTGCGTCTCGCGCGGGCCCTTCCACTCGGCCTTGCGCTTGGCAAGCTCCTCGTCGGACAGCGCCACCGAAAGCTCGCCCTTGATCGCGTCGAGCGTGATCATGTCGCCGTCCTTGAGAAGCGCGATCGGTCCGCCATGCGCGGCCTCCGGGCCGACATGGCCCACGCAGAAGCCGCGCGTCGCGCCCGAGAAGCGGCCGTCGGTGATCAGCGCCACCTTCTTGCCCATGCCCTGGCCCGAAAG
>JBFKMA010000046.1:0-10822 GCA_041630175.1 Albidovulum sp. | reverse complement strand
TCGGCCGCAACCCGGCGGCAAGGACGGTGGACGGTCTCGTCGCGAAGCTGCCGCAGACCATGCCGGGCTTCGCGACTGTGCCCCAGTCGCGCTGGCGCGCCTTCGCCGAGCGGCTCTATGCCCAGACCGACGAGGGCCTGCACAACCGCTACGACCCGGAATTGAGGACGAGCTTCCTGCAGGCGTTCGACGCGCCGCCCGCCGATCTCTGGCCGCTTTTCGACGCCTGCGCGGGCGTGGCGATGGCGCTGATCCGGGGCGCGAATTCCGATCTTCTCTCGGCCGCGACGGCAGACGAGATGCGCCGCCGCCGGCCCGACATGATCTTCGCCGACATCCCCGACCGCGGCCATGTCCCCTTCCTTGACGAGCCCGAGGCGCTGGCCGCGATCCGGGCCTGGCTGGAGAGCTTGCAGTGAATATCGACATGATCGAGGCCGCCGCGAGGCGGCTTCACGGCGTGGCGCTCAAGACACCGCTCCTCTACTCGCCCTTCCTCGACGAGATCGCGGGCCGGCGGGTCTTCGTGAAGGCCGAATGCCTGCAGCTCACCGGGTCGTTCAAGTTCCGCGGCGGCTGGTCGGCGGTCTCGGCAATGAACATGGCCGACCGCGCGCGCGGCGTGATCGCCTATTCCTCGGGCAACCATTCGCAGGGCGTGGCACTCGCCGCGCGGCGGCATGCGGCACCTTGCGTGATCCTCATGCCCGCGGACGCGCCGCGGGTGAAGATCGACAACACCCGCGCGCTTGGTGCCGAGGTGGTGCTCTACGACCGCGCCACCGGCGACCGCGACGCGATCGGCGCGGCGCTGGCCGAGGCGCGCGGGCTGACGCTGATCAAGCCCTTCGACGAGCCGCAGGTCATCGCCGGACAGGGTACCACCGGGCTTGAGATCGCCGAACAGGCGGCCCAAGCGGGCGTGAGCGAGGCCGAGGTGCTGATCCCCTGCGGCGGCGGCGGTCTCACCTCCGGCATCGCGCTGGCGCTCGAGGCGAAGGCGCCGGGGCTGCGCGCCCGCACGGTCGAGCCCGAGGATTTCGACGACGCGAAACGCTCGCTCGCTTCGGGGCGGATCGAGCGCAACGCGCGCACGACGGGCTCGCTCTGCGACGCGATCGTCACGCCCGCGCCGGGGCGGATCACCTTCCCGATCATGGCCCGGCTCTGCGGCCCCGGCCTCGCGGTCAGCGAGGACGAGGCGCTGGCCGCGATGGCCCTCGCCTTCGCGCGGCTCCATGTCGTGCTGGAGCCCGGCGGCGCCGTGGCGCTCGCCGCCGCGCTCTTCCATCCCGAGGCGGTGGAGGGCGATTCGGTCATCGCCGTCGCCTCGGGCGGCAATGTCGATGCGGGCGTGTTCCGCATGGCGCTCGACCGTTTCTCCAACTGACGCCGGCGCCGCCTTGCCCTTCCGCGCGGGGCGACGCAGGATGACGCGCGGCGCGAATAGGGGGCGGCATGAACATTCTCGATCTCGGCGATCTCCACCTGCACTGGCGCGAGGACGGCGACCCCAAGGGCGCACCGGTGGTCTTCGCCAATTCGCTCGGCACCGATTTCCGCATGTGGGACAAGCTCATCCCCCACATGCCCCCCGGCCTGCGCCTCATCCGCTACGACAAGCGCGGCCACGGCCTCTCGTCCTGCCCGCCCGGCCCCTATTCGATGGGCGCGCTCATTCGCGATGCCGAGCGGCTGCTCGATGCGCTCGAGGTCAGGGACTGCGTCTTCGTCGGCCTCTCCGTCGGCGGGCTCATCGCCCAGGGGCTCGCGGTCAAGCGGCTCGATCTCGTGCGCGCGATGGTGCTGTCGAACACCGCGGCCAAGATCGGCACCCAACAGATGTGGGCCGACCGCATCGCCGCGGTCCGCCAAGGCGGGATCGAGGCGATCGCCGACGGGCTGATGGAGCGCTGGTTCTCCAAGCCCTTCCGCGCCACGCCCGAGATGCAGGGCTACCGCGCCATGGTCGCCCGCCAGCCGGTCGAGGGCTATGCCGGCACCGCCGCCGCCATCGCCGGCACCGATTTCATCACGCCCACCTCCGGCCTCACGCTGCCGACTCTGGCGATCGCCGGCTCCGAGGACGGCGCGACGCCGCCCGACCTCGTGCGCGAGACGGCGGAACTGGTGAAGGGCGCACGCTTCCACCTGATCCGCGGCGCGGGCCACCTGCCGCCGGCGGAGAAGCCGGCCGAATACGCCGCCCTGCTGACCGAGTTCCTGACCGCCATCGGCCACACCTGACATGGCGCGCTTTCTCCTCGTCCACGGCTCCTGCCACGGCGCCTGGTGCTGGCGCGACCTGATCCCGGCCCTGGAAGCCCTCGGTCACGAGGCGCGCGCCATCGACCTGCCCGCCCACGGCGCGGACCCGGTTCCGGCCGGGGAGGCGACGCTCGACTCCTATGCCGAGGCGATCCTCGCGGCCATCGACGATCCGGTGACGCTCGTCGGCCATTCCGCCGCGGGCTATCCGATCACCCTCGCCGCCGAACGCGCGCCGGAAAGGATCACGCGGCTGGTCTATCTCTGCGCCTATGTGCCCGCGCCGGGCCTTTCCATGATCGACATGCGCCGCGCCGGCCCGAGCCAGCCGCTCGCGGGCGCGGTCCACGCCGATCCGGACCGCGTGACCTACCGGATCGACCCCGAGAAGGCGCGCGACTGCTACTACCACGACTGCCCCGCGGCGGCGGTTGCCTTCGCCCTGCCCCGCCTCTGCCCCGAACCCATCGCCCCACAATCGACCGCGCTGCCGCCACTCGTCCGCTCGGCGGGCGTCGAGCGCCACTACATCCGCTGCGACGACGACCGCACGATCCCGCCCGACTACCAGACGACGATGAGCACGGGCTTCCCCGCCGCCCGCGTCACCGCGCTCCCCACCGGCCATTCGCCCTTTTTCGCCGCGCCCGAGGCACTTGCGCGGCGGCTCTCGGCGATCGCCGGCTGAGCCGGGCTTCCCGTCCCGGCCCGGCTCGGCTAGCGTGTCCCCGCAAGACCGGCCGGAGCCATGCAGAACCGCCTCGCCCTTCTCTTCGTCCTTTCGACCGTGATGATCGACGCCATCGGCATCGGCATCATCTTCCCGGTGATGCCCGACCTGATCGAGGAGGTGACCGGCGGCACGCTGTCGCAGGCAGCACTCTGGGGCGGCGCGCTCGCCACCTCCTTCGCGGTTATGCAGTTCCTCTTCGGGCCGGTCGTCGGCAACCTCTCGGACCGCTTCGGGCGGCGGCCGGTGATGCTGACGGCGCTTGGGGTGATGGCCGTGGACTACACGATCATGGCCGTCGCCGGCACGATCTGGCTCCTGCTCGTCGGCCGCCTCGTCGCCGGGATCACGGCGGCGACCTATACCACCGCCTCGGCCTACATGGCCGACATCTCGCCCAGGGCGGAGCGCGCGAAGAATTTCGGCCTGATCGGCGCCGCCTTCGGGCTCGGCTTCATCGCCGGGCCGTTCCTCGGCAGCCTGCTCTCCACCCTCGGCATCCGCGCGCCGTTCTGGGGCGCGGCGGGGCTGGCTGCCGCCAACCTCGCCTTCGGCTTCCTGATCCTGCCCGAATCCGTCACCGACCGCATCCGCCGCCCGTTCTCCTGGACCCGCGCCAATCCGCTCGCCGCGTTCCGCGCCATCGGCCGCCTGCCGGGCCTCGGCCAGCTCCTCGCGCTCTACCTCGTCTACCAAGTCGCGCTTCACGTCTACGAGGCGGTCTGGGCCTTCTACGGCAAGGCGCAGTTCGGCTGGGATCCGTTCATGATCGGGGTCTCGCTCGCCACCTACGGGCTCTTCTTCACGCTGGTGCAGGCCTTCGCCATCGGCCCGGTCACGCGGGCGGTCGGCGAGCGCCGCGCCACGCTCTGCGGCCTCGGCATCGAATTCGCCGCCTGCCTCGTCTTCGCCTTCGTCACTTCCGGCGCGCTCGCGATCGGGTTCACCGCCTTCGCCGCCCTCGGCAGCATCGCCGGACCCGCGATGCAGAGCCTGATGTCGAACGCCACGCCCGACGACCAGCAGGGCGAGCTGCAGGGCGTCATCGCCTCGCTGACCGCGGTGGGGATGATCCTGTCGCCGATGCTCATGACCGGCACCTTCTCCTGGTTCACCCGGCCCGAAGCGCCGATCCACGCCCCGGGCGCACCGTTCCTGCTGGCAGCGGCGCTCCTGGTCGCTTGCGTGATAATCCTTGTCGCGCGCCCGCGCGAATCCGCCCCGACTGGTCCCCTAGCCTGACCACAGGAGGAGAGAGCGATGACGAAGATCCGCGCCGCCATCTGCCACGAATTCAGCCGGCCGCTCTCGGTCGAGACCGTCGATCTCCGCGCCCCCGGCCCCGGCGAGGTCGAGGTCACGCTCGACGCCTGCGCGATCTGCTTTTCCGACATCTCCTATATCGACGGCGGCTGGGGCGGCGCGCTGCCGGCGGTCTATGGCCACGAGGCGTCGGGCCGGGTCTCGGCCACCGGCCCCGGCACTGCCTACGCGACGGGCGACCGGGTGCTCGTCACGCTGATCCGTTCCTGCGGGACCTGCGCGCCCTGCGCCACCGGCCGGCCGGTCCTCTGCGCCACGCCACCGGGCGCGGAAAGCCCGCTCTCACTGAACGGCAAGCCGCTCGGACAGGGCCTGAACTGCGGCGCGTTCGCCGAGCGCGTCGTGGTGCAGCAAAGCCAGCTCGCCCCCCTGCCCGACGGCATCCCGATGGAGGCAGCGTGCCTTCTGTCCTGCGGCGTCATCACCGGTCTCGGCGCCGCGGTGAACACCGCCCGCATCCGGCCGGGCGAAGTCGTGACCGTGATCGGCGCCGGCGGCGTCGGCCTCAACGCCATCCAGGGCGCGCGGCTCGCCGGTGCCGCACGCATCATCGCCGTGGACATGAGCGCCGAGAAACTCGCCGCCGCGAAGGAATTCGGCGCCACCGACGGCGTGCTCGCGACCGAACCGAAACCCTGGTCCGCCGCCAGGAAGATCGCCGGGCGCGGCGCCGATGCGGTGCTCGTCACCGTCGGCGCCATCCCCGCCTACGACACCGCGCCGCGCTTCCTCGCCCCTGGCGGGCGCCTGGTCGCGGTCGGCATGCCGCATTCCGGGGCGAAATCGGCCTATGAGCCGGTGATCCTCGCCGCCACCGGCCAGAGCCTCACCGGCTCGCTCATGGGCGACACGGTGCTTGCCCGCGACATCCCCTGGATCGCCGATCTCTACAAGCAGGGCCGGCTGAACCTCGACGAACTCATCTCCGGCCGCTGGAGCCTCGACGAGATCAACGAGGCCATCGCCGATACCCGGACCGGCGCCGCCCGCCGCAACGTCATCCTCTTCTGAAGCCAAGGAACGCACCATGCGCCTCAAGGACCTCGAGATCTTCACCGTCGCGCCGCCTGCCCCCGGCTGGGGCGGCCGCTACTGGATCTTCACCAAGCTCACCACCGACGACGGCATTGTAGGCTACGGCGAATGCTACGCCTCTTCCGTGGGCCCGAAGGCGATGGAGGCGGTGATCACCGACGTCTTCAACCGCCACATGGCCGGCGAGAACCCCGAGAACATCGAGCTGATGTTCCGCCGCGCCTATTCCTCGGGCTTCACCCAGCGCCCCGACCTCACCGTGATGGGCGCCTGGTCGGGGCTCGAGATCGCCTGCTGGGACATCATCGGCAAGGCCAGAGGCCGCCCGGTCCACGCGCTTCTCGGCGGCAAGATCAACGAACGCCTGCGGAGCTACACCTATCTCTATCCCGAACCCGGCAAGGAGACGGCCGAATTCTGGGTGAGCCCCGACATGGCCGCCGAGGCCGCCGCCCGCTTCGTGGACATGGGCTTCACCGCGGTGAAGTTCGACCCCGCCGGCCCCTACACGATCCGCGGCGGCCATGATCCCTCGCAGTCCGACATCACCCGCTCCGCCGCCTTCTGCCGCGCGATCCGCGAGGCGGTGGGCGACCGCGCCGACCTCCTCTTCGGCACCCACGGCCAGTTCAACGTCGCCGGCGCCGTGCGCCTCGCCCAGGCGATCGAGCCCTACGGTCCGCTGTGGTACGAAGAGCCGATCCCGCCCGACAACCTCCTCGACTTCGCCGAGGTGCAGAAGGCCGTGCGCATCCCCGTCGCCACCGGCGAGCGCTTCACGACGAAGGCCGAATTCGCCACCGTGCTGCGCACCGGCGGCGCGCGCATCCTGCAACCGGCCTTGGGCCGCGCCGGCGGCATCTGGGAATGCAAGAAGATCGCCGCCATCGCCGAGGTCTTCACCGCCCAGATGGCCCCGCATCTCTATGCCGGCCCGGTCGAATGGGCGGCGAATGTCCAGCTCGGCGCCTCGATCCCCAACCTCCTCATGGTCGAGACGATCGAGACCGGCGGGGCGTTCCACCTCAAGCTCATCAGGAACTCGATCAAGTGGGAGGACGGCTACGTCATCGTCCCCGACGCGCCCGGCCTCGGCATCGAGTTCGACGAGGACCTCGCCCGCGCGCATCGCTACGACGGCACGCGGCTGCACCTGGAGATGCAGGAGGCGGCCTGCGACTACGCGAAACCGAACTGGTTCGAGGGCGGCGCGCCTTCGACGAAAAAGCCCTGATGAGCGAACTGGCGATCCCGGAAGGACTCGAACGGCCTTGTTGCATGAATCGGCTGTAGGCCGGTCTTCCCCTTTCCCCGGACGGATTTATCCTACGGCCTTTGTGACAGGTGTGCCAAGCGCAGTGTAGCCGTTCGGGACGGCGACGCGGACCCGCAGTTCGGCGACCTGACGGTCGAAGTCGCGGGCCATGAGGGATTGGCCGAGCAGCTTGATGCAGTTCATCTTGCTCGCGACGCGGCTCCGTCGGTGGTCGCCGCTCCATCGTCGCCACATTGCACGGCCCAGGGGCTTTGAGGCGCGGAGGGCCTCGTTCCGCGCCACGGCCCCGGCACGCGTCGGTTTCCAGGGCTTGGCGTTCCTGCGCGGCGGGATGACAGCGGCGGCGTTTCGAGCGGCGATTGCCTCGTGGCATTTGCGGGCGTCGTCGGCGCCGTCGGCCGTCATCGAACCGATCTGCTCATCTGCCGGGATCTGGTCCAGCAGTTCAGGCAACATGGGCGCGTCGCCGATGTTGCTGCCGGTGACCTCCACCGCTCGAACCTCCAACGTTTCCTCGTCAATGCCGATATGTACCTTGCGCCAGATGCGCCGTTTCGGGCCACCGGGCTTGCGGGCGTTCCACTCGCCTTCGCCCTCGGCCTTGATGCCCCTCGCCGGTTCGCTCGAACCGGTGGCACTCTCCGGCTCGATGTCGATCAGGAGACGCAAAGGGCCCTTGCCGCCACGGTACGGGATGTTCACGTTCAGCGTCCGCTGGCGGCGCCACAGAGTGCTGACGTCAGGCACGGCCCAGTCCAGCCCGACCAGTTGCAGAAGGCTCGCACGAACCCGGTCGTCTGCCTCAAGGGCATTCCAAACAGCACCTTCAAGGTCAGGCACGGTTGGATCGCGGCATCGCCGAAGCTCGGCTGGCGGCCGCGCTGGCCGGACGGAGGCGGCTTCCAGATCATCGCCGGATCAAACCCAATGGTCAGCGATCCGCGCCGTTTCAGCGCATCATTGTAAGCCGACCAGTTCGTGGTCTTGTACTTCGCAGGCGCCCAACTGCTCATGCCTTCCAGCTATCACGCCGGATTCACGCAGTGAATCCCCCACCCGATACATGCAACAAGGCCTTTCGGCATGATCGGGGTGCCCGACCTGCCACGGGTCTTCCATCCTTCCGCGCCGCGCGATGGCGACCGCAGAGGCGGTCGTGGGCAGCTTATGCGTTTCGCGAAACCACTCCGACGCCAGGCGCCGCGAATGCGCCTCGAATCCCTGTTCGCGGTCCGATACGATCGGCTGAGGGTGGCGCAGGGTCGCGACGGAGTCTGAGATGGCGCAAGTACTTCTGGAGCAGGAGGCGGCGGTCCGGCTGGCGGTGTTCCTCGGCGTCCTGATCGCGATGGCGGTCTGGGAGGTCGCGGCCCCGCGCCGGAGGGTCGAGATTCCGCGGCTCCTGCGCTGGACGAACAATCTCGGCCTCGTCGTGCTGGACACCGTGCTGGTGCGGCTCGCCTTTCCGGTCCTGGCGGTCGGGCTCGCGGTGATCGCCGATGAGAACGGCTGGGGAATCCTCAACCAGCTGCAGCTCGCGGGCTGGGTCGCCGTCGTCCTCGCGGTTCTGGCCCTCGATTTCGCGATCTACCTGCAGCACGTGCTGTTCCACGCGGTCCCGGCGCTCTGGCGGCTGCACCGGATGCACCATGCGGATCTCGAATTCGACGTCACCACCGGCCTGCGGTTCCACCCGGTGGAGGTGCTGATGTCGATGGCGATCAAGCTCGGCGTCGTCATGGTGCTCGGGCCGCCGGCGATCGCGGTGCTGGTCTTCGAGGTGCTCCTGAACGGCACCTCGATGTTCAACCATTCGAACATCCGGCTGCCGGCCCGCGTCGACGCCGCGCTGCGGCTCATCGTCGTCACGCCGGACATGCACCGCGTCCACCACTCGATCCACCCCAGCGAGACCAACAGCAATTTCGGCTTCAACATTCCCTGGTGGGACCGGCTGCTCGGCACCTATCTGGCACAGCCCCGGGCCGGGCATGAGAGGATGACCATCGGGATCGAGCAGTTCCGGACCCGGCGCGATCTCTGGCTCGACCGGATGCTGATCCAGCCCCTGCGCGGACCGGCGAGCGGCTACCCGATCAACCGGAAGGCGGACCCGTCACCGGATGCGCAGCGCAAGGGCCCCGACGGGCGGGATGCCGAGCGCAGGTGAGACCCCATTGAGGCCGCGCCGGAAATGATGTTGGTTGGCGCCGGCACCGACGATTTCGAGGAGGCGGGAATGAGTATCGTGATCGGCCGCGAAAGCCCGCTTTCGCAGGACCTGGTGCTCTTGATGGAGCGCCACACCGCCGACATGCACACCGACACCCCGCCCGAGAGCATCCACATGCTCGACGCGGCGTCCCTGGCGGCGCCCGGGATCGACTTCTTCGTGATGCGCGAGGGCGGCCGCCCGGTCGGCATGGGCGCGCTGAAGCGGATCGACGCGGGCCATGCCGAGATCAAGTCGATGCATGTCCTCGTCGAGCTGCGCGGCCGCGGGCTGGCGCGGGCGATGCTCGACCACCTCATCGCTGCGGCGGGGGCGGCGGGCTACGTGAAGCTCAGCCTCGAAACCGGGGCGCAGCCGGGCTTCGCCGCGGCGCGCGGGCTCTATGCGCGGGCGGGGTTCGCGGACTGCCCGCCGTTCGAGGGCTACGGGCCGGATCCGAACTCGGTCTTCATGACGCGGCTTCTCGGCTGAAGGCGGCTCAATCGCCGATGCTCATGGCGAGGACCTGGCTGATCTCGGTCAGGCTGCGGCCGGACTCGGCGCTCCAGCGGTTGAAGGCGGCCTGCACCGCGGCGAGGTCGCGCTTCGACGTGGGCGGCTTGTCGACGATGCCCTCGGCGATGAGCCGGGCGGTGACGTCGGTCGAGAGAATGAAGGCGGGCTTGCCCATCGTGCGCAGCACCCGCTGGCCGGTCACCCCGCCGAGCCGGGCGCCGCGTTTGGCGAGAACCGCGAGCAGACCCACGTAGTCGTCGTCGGGCCAGTCCGCGAAGAAGCGCGCGGCGCTGCCGTGTTTGCGCGCAAGCTCGGTGAGAAAGATGGCGTTGGCGATGACCGCCGCGAGCTTGGCGCCGTTGCGCACGACGCGCTTGTCGGCGAGCAGCCGGTCGAGGTCGCCGTCGCCGTAAAGCGCCACCCGCGCGGGCTTGAAGCCTTCGAAGCCGGTCTCGAAGCCCTCCCATTTCGCCTCGATCACCTTCCAGTGGAAGCCGGCCTGAAACAGACATTTCGCCATCGTCGCAAGCCAGCGGTCGTCGGCCGTCTTCGCGATCTCGGCCGGCGGGAGGGGTTTTGCCAGCCGCGCCTCCAAGGCCGCCGGACCGCCCTTTCGGGCGGTGGCGAGCGCGAAGATCGCGTCGAAGTCACGCATGGCTTGCCTCCTTCGAAGGGCGCGGGAGCGCCGCCCGGGCAGGTTGGTCCGGTTCGGCCGCGATTGCAACGCCCGGGCGCCCGTGCACGAGCCTTGCGCCCGGGGGGCGTCAGCCGCTAAAGGAAGCCGAGCGGTCCCGTAGCTCAACTGGATAGAGCAGCTGACTTCTAATCAGCAGGTTGAGGGTTCGAGTCCTTCCGGGATCGCCAAGAATATATTTTTGCCAATGGGGCATAAGTGTGCGCAAAACGGCTGTTTTCAGTGCGCACCATGTCAAGAGCCCGTCTTCGCAGCCCCTCGAATTTTCCCTATCCATCTGATAAAGAACATTTTTCTTAGGAGCGCCAGCCCGCGGCCGGCATCCTCGCAAAAGCGGCTCGGTCCGGACCACGGCTTTAACGCTCCTGGGATGCGATCACCGGAGCGCGATCTCAGCCTCGACCCGCAGATAGACCGGTCCGAAATCCTGGCCATCAGGTGAAAACCGTGCGACTCGGGCGGCTGTCAGCATTGCCCTCAGAGAGTTCCGGTGCATCCCGGTCTCGGAGGTCAGCGTCGTCAAGGTTACAAAGCGCTGGTGGAATGCCTCGATATCTGCCTCGGTCATTTGATACTGTGGACGTTTGGTTTTCGGGTGAAGCACACGGAGTGCCGGCGTTTGCCCCGCTTCGATCAGGGCGGTGAAGTCCTGAGCAGCCTTACCTGACTGGTCCAGTTTGATTGTTAGTGCATGAGCGGCCTCTGCGCCACTGGGATGATGGTCTCGGGTGCCGGTGCTCTATAGCCGAGGGCGCTGTGTGGCCGCTT
>JBFKMA010000045.1:0-11137 GCA_041630175.1 Albidovulum sp. | reverse complement strand
CGGCGCTTGAGCGCTTCATTGTAGGCCGGCCAATTCCTGGTCTTGTCGCTCGGGCGTGTCGGTCTGCACATGCCGTCCAGCTACCACGCCGGATTCACAAGATGAATCCCCTCACGGGATTTGTGCAACAGAGCCTGGGCGACCGCTACACGCAGCGAGCATCAGCGCGTGATCGCGGGACAGTTTCCGAGCGAGGGACGCCGACAGCCCTCTCCGGCTCCGATGATAACGGCGCGTGCTTTATCCATGATCTCCTACAGCGGATGCCTTTGAGGCCTACTTGACCCCGCAATTTACTTCGCTTACCTCATAGCGCGCCGAGCGGGCGTTGTGTAATGGTAAGACCCCTGCCTTCCAAGCAGGAGACGCGGGTTCGATTCCCGCCGCCCGCTCCAGTCTCACCGAAACTGCCACCGATGGCGCCCTGTCGGGGCCGGTGCCCCGCATCGGGGCGCTCAGTAACGCACCGAGTAGTCGGGCTTGCTGTTGTTCCGTCCGACCCCACGCGGCAGGATGAATTTTTCCGCCTGGTTGTTCTCGACCACCATCCGGCCCGAGCAATTGGTCAGGCGGATGCGCGGGTCATTGCCGCGGATGCCGTCCGCGTGGCGCACCCGGTTCCCCGTCACCTCGAGATTCCTCGTCGCGTTGAGCCGGATGCCGTTCGGGCTCGAACAGGCGACCGAATTGTCGCGGATGACCACGTTCGCATAGGGTCCGTCATGCAGACTCAAGCCCTGCAGCCGGGTGCGCAGCGGGTTGTCCGGGCGCACCGTCCACTCGAGGACGACATTGTCCTTCACGACAAGGCCGTTCAGAAGGCCCGACCGCTTGAACGCCTGGAAGCCGTCCGGGTGATTCCCGTCGATCAGCACGGCATCGGTGACGCGGTTGCCGATCACGACGCAATTGTCCGCGGCGACCCTCAGCCCGTCGCCGGAAAACCCGAAGACCGAGTTGCCGAAGATCTCGGACCGCTCGCCGATAACGTTGAAGCCGAAATTGACGCCGATCGCGGCGTTGCTGCGGATCACCCCGCGGGGGCAGCGCAGGAAGACCGCGCCGATCTTCGCCGCCTGCCAGTCCTGCTTGCTCCAGGTCGTATGTTTGTCGCTGTCGGCGCGACCGCGAAACACCGAGTTCGACACCTCGATACTCGATGACCTGACATCCGCCGTGACCAGGTATTGCCGCGCCCTGCTGGCCGGAACCTTCGCGAGCGGCCAGCAGGTCAGCCCCGACAGCGTGAGGTTGGCGCAGTTCTTGATCTCGATCCGCTCGAAATGCGCGGCACCGGGCTCGGCGGCGGTGATCGTCACGCCGCCGTCGATCCGGCTGCCGACGAGCTTCACCGCCCCGAACTGGCCGCTGACCAGGATCGTGTCTCCGCCTCTGGCGTCCCTGAGACGGGTCAGCAGTTCCGAGGCGCTTCTGGCGTCATGCGTGGCCACGCGAAACCTCCGCCGTTGGGGGCATTCCGTCAAGCTGCCGCGATCGGCGGCGCGATGCCCGTCTTTCCGGGGCGTCGCTGGCAGCCTAGCCGCAGCGGGCCGGCTTTCGCAACGGCTCTGCCGGGTCCGCACCGCCGCTTGCCGGAACCCCGCTGGAAACCACCGCCCGCAAGGGACGGGCCCCGAATCGAAGAGCCGGGCGGTGTCCCGCCCGGCTCCGTTCCCAGTCTTCGCTCGTGTCAGGCGAACTTGCGGATCTCGCCGGAACGTAGACGCGACAGGTAGCCTTCGACCTCGCGCTTGACGATCGGCATGAGCACGTAGAGCCCGATGATGTTCACGACCGCCATCGCGAAGATCGCGGCGTCCGAGAAGTCGATGACCGGCCCGAGGCTCGCCGCTGCGCCGACGATCACGAAGAAGCAGAACAGAAGCTTGAAGACCAGTTCCTGCGTCTTGCTTTCGCCGAAGAGGTAGGTCCAGGCCTTGAGCCCGTAATAGGACCAGGAGATCATCGTCGAGAAGGCGAAGAGCACCACGGCCACCACGAGGATGTAGGGGAACCACGACAGCGCCGATCCGAAAGCCGCCGAGGTCAGGCCGACGCCGGAATTGCCGTCGATCGTCGCGATGCGGCCGGTCTCGGCGTCCATCATGTAGAGCCCGGTCGCCGGGTCAATCATCATCTGCTGGGTGATGATGATGACGAGCGCCGTCATGGTGCAGATCACCACGGTGTCGATGAAGGGTTCGAGGAGCGAGACGAAGCCCTCGGTGATCGGCTCCTTCGTGCGCACCGCCGAATGGGCGATGGCGGCGGAGCCGACGCCCGCCTCGTTCGAGAAGGCGGCCCGCTTGAAGCCCTGGATCAGCGCTCCGACCATGCCGCCCGCGACGCCGAGCCCGGTGAAGGCGCCGTCGAAGATCTGGCCGAAGGCCCAGCCGATCTTGTCGAAGTTCATCAGGATGATGATCAGCGCGGTGCCGACATAGAGGATGCCCATGAAGGGCACGACCTTCTCGGTCACGCGGGCGATGGACTTGATGCCGCCGACGATGACGGCGAAGACCACGGCGGCGAAGATGACGCCGGTGATCCAGCCCGGATACTGCCCGAGCACGCCGGTCAGCTGCTGGTGTGCCTGGTTGGCCTGGAACATGTTGCCGCCGCCGAAGGCGCCGAGGATGCAGAAGATCGAGAACATGACCGCGAGGAACTTGCCGCCCGGCACGCCGCGCTCGGCGAAGCCCTTGGTCAGATAGTACATCGGGCCGCCCGAGACGTGACCGTCAGCAAACTCGTTGCGGTATTTCACGCCGAGCGTGCATTCGGTGAATTTGGATGCCATGCCGAGAAGCCCGGCGAGGATCATCCAGAACGTGGCCCCCGGGCCGCCGATGCCCACGGCAACGGCGACGCCGGCGATATTGCCGAGCCCGACCGTGCCCGAGAGGGCCGTGGCCAGCGCCTGGAAGTGGCTCACTTCGCCCGCGTCGTTGGGGTCCGCATAGTCGCCCTTCACCAGTGCGATGGAATGGCCGAGCACCCGGAACTGGATGAAGCCGAAATAGAGGGTGAAGACCGAGGCGGCGATCACCAACCAGCCGACGATCCAGGGAAACGAGGTTCCCGGGAAGTTCGCGAAGATGAGGTTGACGAACCACCCGGTGGAACCGGCGAAGACCTGGTTGATGGTTTCGTCGAGCGATTGCGCCAGCGCCGGCCGTGCGAGGATCGTCGCCGCCGCCGCGCCCGAGAGGATGCGCGTTTGCGTCTTGTTCAGCATGTGACTGTTCCTGTTCTGGTCCCGTTACGGCACGATGGTGCAGGGCACCGGCGCGATCTGGGCGAGCGAGCCGGCGACCGAGCCGAAGAGCCGCTCCATGATGGACGAATGGCCGGTGCGGCCGATGAAGATCTGGCCCGCGCCATGTTCCTTGGCGATGGCGCAGAGCGTTTCTGCGACATGGCCGTAGCGGATCTCGGTCTTGAGCGTCACGCCCGCGCCCGCGAGCTCGGCCGCGAGCGGTCCGATCACGGCGCTCTCGGCGCGCTTGAGTTCCTCGGCGCGGCGCTGGTGCCGTTCCTCGATCTCTTCCGGCGTCAGGAAGGAATAGGGCGACCATTCCAGCACATGGGCGACGACCAGCGTGGCGCCGACCGCCTTGGCCTGTTGCACCGCGTAATCGACGGCCCGCCGTCCGGCCGGGCTGCCGTCGTAGGCGGCGACGAAAGTGTTTGCCATCATCTTCTCCCTCGTTGGTTTCGATCCCGTCGGGGTGCCCAGTGTCGCCCGATCGCCAGGGGATTGCCTCCTTTAATTTCAGGGCGGTGCAATTTTTCGCGAAAAATGCGCCTGATTTACCGGCAATGTTCGAAGATTATTGCGCAATGAGGAGTTTCCCGCTCGTTCGTTGCTTTGCGAGGTGCAGCGCCCTGCCGCAGTCCGGTTCGCGGCCGGCCGTGTCCGCAGCCCGATGCCCCCTGCGACCTTCCCGCCGCTTGCCCCGTGCGGCCTTGCCGCCTAAACCCGGGGGGATCGAATAGGAGACGGCATGGCACGACATTCCAACACCGCCGGCGAGAAGCGCGACGCATCCAAGCATGTCGGTGCGCTGGCCGGGCTCGTGCCCTTCGTCGCGCCCTACCGGAGGCTCGTGATCCTGTCGGGCCTCGCGCTGATGCTCACCGCCTCGGTCTCGCTGATGCTGCCCTTGGCGGTGCGTCGGGTGATCGACGGCTTCGGCGCGGGGGCGGAACGGCTCGACAGCTATTTCGCCGGCGCGATGGGCATCGCGGCGCTGCTCGCACTCGGCACCGGGGCGCGCTACTACCTCGTCACCCGGCTCGGCGAGCGGGTCGTGGCCGATATCCGCCGCGCCGTCTTCGACCGGGTGATCGGCATGAGTCCGGCCTTCTACGAGCGCGTCATGACCGGCGAGGTGGTGAGCCGCATCACCACCGACACGACGCTGATCCTGTCGGTCATCGGCTCCTCGGTCTCGGTGGCGCTCAGGAACTGCCTGATCCTTCTCGGCGGCGTCCTGATGATGCTTCTGACCTCGGCCAAGCTCACCGGGCTCGTGCTCTTGGTCGTGCCGCTGGTTCTGGTGCCGATCATCACGCCGGGACGCCGGCTCCGGCGGCTTTCCCGCGAGAACCAGGACTGGATCGCGGCCTCGTCCGGCGCGGCCTCCGAGGCGCTCGCGGCGGTGCAGACGGTGCAGGCCTTCACCCACGAGACCGAGAGCCGGTCCGAGTTCGGCCGCGTCACCGAGGAGGCGTTCAACTCCGCCAAGGCCCGCATCCGCACCCGCGCGGCGATGACCGTGGCGGTGATCTTTCTCGTCTTCGCCGGTGTCGTCGGCGTCCTCTGGATCGGCGCGCGCGACGTGCGCGTGGGCGCGATGACCCCGGGCGAGCTCGTGCAGTTCGTGATCTACGCGGTGATGGCGGCGGGCTCGGTCGCGGCGCTGTCGGAGATCTGGGGCGAGCTGCAGCGCGCCGCCGGCGCGACCGAGCGGCTCGTCGAGCTTCTGAACCTCACCGACAGCGTGCGCGACCCCGCGCGTCCGGTGGCGCTGCCGCGCCCCGCGAAGGGCGAGATCACCTTCGAGGGCGTGACCTTCCACTATCCGTCCCGGCCCGAGCAATCCGCGCTCGAAGGCGTCGATCTGCAGGTCCGGCCGGGCGAGACCGTGGCGCTCGTCGGCCCGTCCGGCGCGGGCAAGACCACCGTGATCCAGCTTCTCCTGCGCTTCTACGATCCCGACCGGGGGCGGATCCTGCTCGACGGCGTCCCGCTGACCGAGATGGCGCGCTCGGATTTCCGCCGCACGCTGGCGCTCGTGCCGCAGGACCCGGTGATCTTCGCCGCCACCGCGCGCGAGAACATCCGCTTCGGCCGCCCCGACGCGACCGACACCGAGGTCGAGGCCGCCGCCCGCGCCGCCGCCGCGCATGACTTCCTCGAGGCGCTGCCCGAAGGCTACGACACCTTCGTCGGCGAACGCGGCGTGATGCTCTCGGGCGGCCAGAAGCAGCGCGTCGCGATCGCCCGCGCGATCCTGCGCGACGCCGCCGTGCTGCTTCTCGACGAGGCGACTTCGGCGCTCGACGCCGAAAGCGAACGCGCGGTGCAGAAGGCGGTGGAGGTGCTGTCGGAGGACCGCACCACGCTCATCGTCGCGCACCGGCTCGCCACCGTGAAGAAGGCCGACCGGATCGTGGTTTTCGACCAGGGCCGGATCGTGGCGACCGGCAGCCACGATCAGCTCGTCGCCGAGGGCGGCCTCTACGCGCGGCTCGCGCGGCTGCAGTTCACCGAAGGCATGGCGGCGGAGTAACCGCCGCAGCGTCGCTCTTGCCCTCCGCCGCCTTTGCCCGCATCCTCCGGGCCGAGGAAACGCCCGAGCGAACAGGGCGACAGGGGAGGTCAGCATGGGAAGATTCGCGGGCGTTGCCGATCGCGAGGCGATCGAGCGGGAGATGTCCTATGAGGAGCGTCGCCTACCCGCGACGCTCTACCAGTTCCTGAGCCAGACCCGCGACGCCCACGGCGCCCGCAACGCGGTCAGCTTCCAGATCCTGTCCGGTCCCGGCACCAAGGCCGAGACCTGGACCTGGAACCAGCTTCTCGGCCGTGTCACGCAGGCGGCCAACCTGTTCCGCAGCCTCGGCATCGGCGAAAAGGATGTCGTCGCCTATCTTCTGCCGAATTCGCTCGAAACCGCGGCGACGCTGCTCGGCGGCGCGGTCGCGGGCATCGTCAACCCGATCAACCCGCTTCTGGAGCCCGAACAGATCGCGGCGATCCTGCGCGAGACCAAGGCGAAGGTGCTGGTCACGCTGAAGCCCTTCCCCAAGACCGACGTGCCGCAGAAGGCCGCCGCCGCGCTGAAGCTCGCGCCCGACGTCCACACCGTGCTCGAGGTCGATCTCAACCGCTACCTCGCGCCGCCGAAATCCTGGATCGTGCCGCTGGTGCGGCCGAAGAACCCGGTGGAGCACAGGGCCACGGTGAGGGATTTCAACGCCGAATGCGGCAAGCAGCCCGCCGACCGGCTGACCTTCGCGGACAGCGCGGGCGACCGGGTCGCGGCTTTTTTCCATACCGGCGGCACCACGGGCATGCCCAAGGTCGCGCAGCACAAATATTCCGGCATGGTCTATAACGGCTGGCTCGGCGGCCGGCTGCTGTTCGACGAGACCGACGTGCTGATCTGTCCGCTGCCCCTGTTCCATGTCTTCGCCGCCTATCCGGTTCTGATGTCGGTCATCGCCGCGGGCGCGCATATGGTGATGCCGACGCCCGCGGGCTATCGCGGCGAGGGCGTCTTCGACAATTTCTGGAAGCTGATCGAGCAATGGCGCGTGACGTTCCTGATCACCGTGCCCACCGCCATAGCCGCCCTGATGCAGCGCCCGGTCGATGCCGATGTCTCCTCGCTCAAGATCGCGATTTCGGGGTCGGCGGCCTTGCCGCTCGAGCTTTACAACCGCTTCGAGAAGGCCACCGGCGTGCAGATCGCCGAGGGCTACGGGCTGACCGAGGCGACCTGCCTCGTCTCCTGCAACCCGGTCGACGGCGCCAAGAAGGTGGGCTCGGTCGGCATTCCGATGCCCTATACCGAGGTGCGCATCCTGCATACCGATGCCGAGGGCAACATCACCAATGAATGCGGCACCGACGAGGTCGGCGAGATCTGCATCTCCAATCCCGGCGTCTTCGAAGGCTCGACCTATACCGAGGTCGACAAGAACAAGGGGCTCTTTGCCGGCAACCGTTTTCTAAGGACTGGCGATCTCGGCCGGATCGACGCCGACGGCTATCTCTGGATCACCGGGCGCGCCAAGGACCTGATCATCCGCGGCGGCCACAACATCGACCCCGCCGATATCGAGGATGCGCTGATGGGCCATCCCGCCGTCGCCCTCGCCGGCGCCATCGGTCAGCCCGACGCCTTCGCGGGCGAGCTGCCCTGCGCCTATGTGGAGCTTGTCGACGGGGCGCAGGTCACGCCCGAGGAGCTTCTGGCCCATGCCAAGGCGCATATCCGCGAACGCGCGGCGATCCCGAAGCATATCGAGATCCTCGCCGAACTGCCGAAGACCGCCGTCGGCAAGATCTTCAAGCCCGACCTCAGGAAACGCGCGATCCGACGGGTCTATGACGACGCGCTCGCCGAGTCGGGCCTTGCCGTCCGCGTGAAGGATGTCGTGGAGGACAAGAAACGCGGACTCGTCGCGAAACTGGTCAGGAGCGGGGCGGTGGACACGGAGGCGCTGACCCAGAAGCTCGGCGAATTCACCCGGCCCTGGGACTGGGCCGAATAGCGGACGGGCGACCGCCGCAGCCCACGGAATGCGCGTGGTTGCAGGGAGTTGGCGGCCGCGTGACCGGATGGCGCCGGGTCATGCCGGTGCACGCGAATCGCGAATCTCCGGGGTTATACAGCTTAGGGTTGTGCAAACGGAGCTGTTTCCCCTGCAATGACGGTGCCGCGAGTCGTCGATGATTGTTGATCGATTCCGCAGTTCTCGCTGCATTTTCCGTGGCTGGCGCGCCGGCGCGGACGGCTTGTCGCAATTTTGCCAGATTCAGGTGATGTCTCAATCTGGGGCACAACGTCGGATAGAACGCCGATGATGATAGGGGGATTTGAGACCATGCGCTGCCGCGCGTTCCGAAACCGTGTTTTGACCCGATTTGCCCGCAAGGACGACGGGGCCGCCACGATCGAGGCGGTTCTCTGGATTCCGTTTTTCATCATGCTTTTCCTGCTGATCGCCGACGTGTCGATGATCTTCCACGGGCAGTCGAAGCTCCTGCGCATCGCGCAGGACGCCAACCGCAACATGTCGGTCGGCCGCCTGACGACGACGACGGATGTCGTGAGTTTCGTCAAAGCCCAGGTCGGCACCTTCAGTTCCGATCCCCAGGCCACGACCACCGTTGCCGCGGGCCTCATCACCACGACCGTCAGCGTGCCGATGACCGATCTTGACCTCTTCGGCGTGTCGGGAATTTTCAGAGGCGTCCGCATGACCGTGCGCGCCCAACATCTTATGGAGAGCTGAGCGATGCGACAGGATCAGCTTGCACATGGCCCCGCCAACGGATCCGTGCTCCGGTTCCTCGGAGACGAGACGGGTGGCATCACCGCCCTCAGCCTGCAACTGCTGCTATGCGCGCTGGTGATCGGCGGCCTCGCCGTCGATTTCGGCAAGGGCATCGCCACGAAGAACCAGCTTCAGGTCACCGCCGACGCCACCGCCCATGCCGCGCTCTATACCCGCGAACTCAACAGCGTATCGACCGCGAAGGCGACGGCGCTCCAGGTCGCCGCGACGAACATGCCGGCGGGCAAGTTCGGCACGGTCCTGACCGCGGAAGACATCATGTTCGGCCGCTGGGACCGGGACGCGCAGGTGTTTACGATCGATGCCAATTCCCGCGACGCGGTCTACGTCTCGACCAAGCGGACCACGGCCAACGGCAATGGCGTCGTGACCTACATGCTCGGGATCGCCGGTTTCGGCAAGCTCGACGTGGCCTCCGGATCGGTGTTCGAGACCTACTATCCGACCTGCTTCAAGGAAGGCTTCGTCGCCCGGCTACCCGTCGACATGCAGTCGAACGGCAAGTTCAAGAAGGGCTTCTGCATCCATTCCCAGACGCTGGTCTCGGTCAGCTCGAACAACACGTTCGAAACCGGCGTCGTCGTCTCGATGCCCGACAAGCGCAAGCTCCAGCTTCCGAGTTCCGGCTTCACCTCGAATCCGGGGCTTGAGCCGGCACTGCGCGACGGCTCCTACCAGCTGCGCATCCTCAAGCGCATCGACGACATCATCTACGGGGTCATGACCAACGCCAATGACGAACAGCGCGGCATCATGCGGCAAGGCTCGCTCTACTACCGGCCCTACATCACTTCGCCAGATCTCAAGGTGGTCAAGGTGCAGGGCCCGACCGTTCTCGACCAGGCGAAGTTCGAGACCGGGCGCATCCACTGGATGGAGTGCAAGAACGACAAGAGCCACAAGACCTTCGGTGCGGGCTTCTCGTTCGTCAACATGGTGCTGATCACCGATTGCCGGCTGCAATTCTCGCAAGGCGCCAAGATCGAGGACGCAGTGATCATCACCACGAACGAGGATCCGAAATCCCTCTACGCCTCCTCTGCCATCGTCATCGGCAAGAACGACAAATGCGCGGATGGTGGCGACGTGCAGATGGTGACCAAGGGCGGCGTCGAATTCGCGTCCCAGGTCAATATCTACGGCAGCCAGATCATCGCGGCGAAGGACATCTCGCTCACCGCCAATGCCGACGGGATCGAGGGCGTGTCGCTGGTCGCCGGCGGCAGGATCGACGTCACCTCGAACGGCATCTTCGGATTCTGCGGCGGCGCCGGCATGAACAACAACTACGAGGCCGCCTACTTCCGGCTTGCCAAGTGAACCCACCCCGGCCCGTGTGGGCGGGCCGGTTATTCCCTCGTCGAGAGACGGAAACTCCCCCGGCCGGCGCGTGTCCACGCTCCGGCCGGTTTTTCTTGGCGGTGGCCATCTCGCGACAAGCAATGTCGCGGAATGGCGCGGAATTCGTGACGAGGCATTGAAATCTCCGCACGGATCGGTTCACTGGAACCGGACGGGGGAGACAGACTATGCGCTATTCCGGATTCAGGGTCATCAGCGAGGGGCTTTTCGGCAACAAGGGCTGGAAACCGGCCTGGCGCGATCCCGAGCCCAAGCCGGAATATGACACGATCATCATCGGCGGCGGCGGGCACGGGCTTTCGACCGCCTATTACCTCGCCAGGAACCATGGCCTGACCAATGTCGCGGTCTTGGAGAAGGGCTATCTCGGCGGCGGCAATATCGGGCGCAACACCACGATCGTGCGCGCCAACTACTTCCTGCCCGGCAACCAGGAGTTCTACTCGCATTCGCTGAAGCTCTGGGAGGGGCTGGAGGCGGAGCTGAACTACAACGTGATGCATTCGCAGCGCGGGCTGATCAACCTGTTCCACTCCGACGGCCAGCGCGACGCCTTCGCGCGGCGCGGCAACGCGATGATCAACCAGGGCGACGACGCCGAGCTTCTCGACCGCGAGGGGGTGCGCCGGCATCTGCCGTATCTCGATTTCGGGCAGACGCGGTTCCCGATCTATGGCGGGCTGCTGCACCGTCGCGGCGGCACCGCGCGGCACGACGCGGTGGCCTGGGGCTATGCGCGCGGCGCCGACCGGCGCGGAGTGGACCTGATCCAGAACTGCGAGGTCACGGGCATCGACATCGTCGACGGCCGGGTGCGCGGCGTGCAGACCACGCGCGGCCCGATCCGCGCCAAGAAGGTCGGCATCATCGTCGCTGGCCGCTCGGGCCAGGTCGCGGCGATGGCCGGGATGCGGCTGCCGATCGAGAGCCACATTCTCCAGGCCTTCGTGACCGAGGGGCTGAAGCCGGCGATCGACCACGTCGTCAGCTTCGGCATGGGGCATTTCTACATCAGCCAGTCCGACAAGGGCGGCCTCGTCTTCGGCGGCGACCTCGACTTCTACGCCTCCTACGCGGCGCGCGGCAACCTGCCGATGGTCGAGCACGTGATGGAGGCCGGCATGACGCTGATGCCGATGATCGGCAAGGCCAAGGTGCTGAGATCCTGGGGCGGGATCAT
>JBFKMA010000044.1:0-11238 GCA_041630175.1 Albidovulum sp. | reverse complement strand
CATTGACCTTCACCGAGACGTTGTCGCGCGAGATCACGTCCTGGGTCGGCACGTCCTCCACGAAGGTGCGCAGGTCGGTGCGCACGAGTTGCTGGACGACCGGGATGATGATCACGAAGCCCGGCCCGGTGACCCGCGTGAACCGTCCGAGCGTGAACAGGACCCCGCGTTCGTATTCGCGGAAGATGTAGATCGCCGCCGACAGGAAGAGCGCGACAAGCGCGATGCCGAAGACGTAGAGGATCAAGTCAAACAGCATGGTTTCCATAACTAGGGTTCTCCTTGACGCTGCTCGCCGTCCGGGCCCTCGCTGTTCTGAGATGCCTGTTTCGCGCCGTTGCGCACGACAAGCGTGAGCCCCTCGACGTCGTCGATCCGCACGGACATGCCCGGGGCAAGATCAGCCGTGCCTGTCGCCCGCCAGCGCTCGCCCTCGACCCAGACATGGCCGCCGGTTCCGGACCAGTCGAGCACCCGCGCCTCGGCGCCGACCACCCGGGCGCTGCCGGACATCGGCCTGCGCCGATAGACCCGGACCGTGTAGCCGAGAAGCAGGGTCAGGAAGGCGCCGCTCAGCGCCGCCAGGAATCCGATCAGCCACCAAGAGACCTGGTAGGCGGGCACGTCCGTGTCGATCAGCATCGCGGCGCCGAGCACGAAGGCGATGAGCCCGCCGAAACCGAGAATGCCCAAGGTCGGCGTCATCGCCTCGGTCACCATGAACGCAATGCCGAGCCCGACAAGCGCCAGCCCGGCATAGTCGAGCGGAAGCTGGTTCAGCGAGTAGAGGCCGAGCGTCAGGCAGATCGCGCCGACCACGCCCGGCGCCACGGCGCCGGGGTTCCAGAACTCGAAGATCAGCCCGTAGACGCCGATCATCATCAGGATCAGCGCGATGTTGGGGTTGGACAGCACACCGAGGAGCCGGGTGATCGGATCCATCTCGATGCGCTCGAGCGTGAGACCGCGTGTCCGCAGCACGAGTTCGGCCTTGTTGACGGTGACCTTGCGCCCGTCGATCGCCTCCAGAAGCTCGTCGACATCCGCGGCGACGAGGTCGATCACGTTCTCTTCGAGCGCCTGCGCCGAGGACAGGCTCGCGGCCTCGCGCACCGCGCTTTCGGCCCAGTCGGCGTTGCGCCCGTGCATTTCGGCGAGGCTGCGGATGAGCGCGACGGCGTCGTTGGTGGCCTTGGCGGTCATCGCCTCGTCGGGGGCGAGCCAGGGGATGCGCTCGGCAAGCGGATTGTCTTCGGCGGCGGGCTCGTCATCGCCGGCGGTGTCGCCGCCATCGCCGCGCTCGGGTGGGTCGCGGTCGGCGGGCTGTCCGCCGGGCGGGGATGGCGCACCGATGGACACCGGCGTCGCGGCGCCGAGATTGGTGCCGGGCGCCATCGCGGCGACATGCGTGGCGTAGAGGATGTAGGTGCCGGCGCTGGCCGCATGCGCGCCGGGCGGGGAGACATAGCCGACCACCGGCACGGGCGAGATGAGGATCTCGGAGATGATCTCGCGCATCGCGTCGGCGAGGCCGCCGGGCGTGTTGATCTGCAGGATCAGGACGGCGGCATCGCGGTCCCGGGCTGCCTCGATCACCCGCTCGACATGGTGGGTGGTGGCGGGGCCGATGGGACCGGTGATTTCTGCGATCAGCGCAATCGGCTGGGGTGCGTCGCCTCCGGCTTGCTGGCCGACGGCCACACCGAACCCCGTGACGATCGCCAGGGCGGCGAGCGCCATACGGATGATGGACAGGCTCTTGAGCACCGCCTCCTCCTCCTAAAGAAATATAGTTCCTGCACGGCGTTACAGCAATGGCCGGGCAGGGGGGCGCGCGACCAGAGCCGGCTGGAGGGATTGCCGGGTCAGCCGTAGTCGCGCGGCTCACAAGCGGCCGATGGCCCGCTGTAGCAACGGGTTCGCGTCAGAATTCCACGCGAAATGTCCCCGCGCCGGTAAGCCGCAGGTGACTGGCGAGCGCGCGGCATTCCAGGTGCAGCCGGTCGTGAAGCCAGGCGATGTCGTCGGGCGCGGCCCGGTTCAGCCGCAGGCGCCGCACCCTGAACGGCACCATCTCCAGGCTTTTCAGACGGCGGCTCAGATCGTCGATGTCGAGAAAGTAGCCAAGCACGAGATCGGCGCGATATTCCTCATGCCCGCGAATCCCCTCGTAGTCGTTGATCAGGTCGCCGCATCCGTAGAGGATCGGCTGGGCGGCGTGGATCTCGATGCCCACCGGATGATGCGACGAATGGCCGTGGACGATGTGCACGCCCGCGCGGTCCACCAGCGCCTGTGCGAAGCTCCGCCGCCGCGGTGAAATCCCGTAACCCCAGTTGCCGCCCCAATGGATCGAGACCATGACGATATCGGCGGGCCTCGCGACCCGGCGGATATCCTCGCCGACACGACGGAGCGTGGACGCGCCGAGTTCGGGAAGGAAGCTGACGCCGGCGCGATCCGGCCCAGCCTGCCAGTGCTCCGGCACCCCGCTCGACGGGCAGGCATAGGCGAAGACCAGAAGCCGCACGCCGGTGCTCGTGCCGAGCGCGGCCGGCGCCGTGGCCTCGGCGGCGTTGCGCCCCGCACCTGTGGTCGCGATGCCCGCGCGCTGCAACGTGGAAAGGGTGTCGCGCAGGCCGTCCGGGCCCCAGTCGAGGACATGGTTGTTGGCCAGCACGCAGCAGTCGATCCGGGCGGCGGTGAGGCTGCCGGCATTGCCGGGGTGCATCCGGTAGTTGATGCCCTTCGGCTCGGGCGCGCCACTGGACGTGATCGCGGTTTCAAGATTGATCACCCGCAGGTCCGGCGCGCGGGCGTCGATTTCCTTCAGCGCGTCGCCCCAGATGTAGTCGAAGCCGACCGGCGCCGGAAACGGGCCGGAGGCGGCCTCCGCCAGCGCGACATAGTCGCGCGCCGAGGTCATCCAGCCCTCGTGGATCGCGGGGTCGCAGGGGCTGGGCAGGATCTGGTCGACCCCGCGGCCGGTCATGACATCTCCGCACAGAAACAGTCTCATCGCCTCCTGCCCCCGGTGTAGCCGTCAATCACAGCGCCTCGGCGTGGCGCGGACGCGGCTCAGCGCCGGTACGACATCGCCCGCCTGACGCGCGCCTCGGCCATCTCCATCGCGGCGCGGCGCGGCAGCACGCCGTCCCGCCGTGCCGCGACGAGCACCGCCCTGGTGTTTGTGAACACGCGTTCGTCGATGACACGCAGGGCCTCGCTCTCGGTGCCGCCCCGCAGTTCGACAGCGCCGCAGATCACGCCGCCCGCATTCGCGATGAAGTCCGGCACCACGAGGATGCCGCGGTCGTGCAGGCGTTGCTCGGCCTCGGAAGTGGCCGGGATGTTGGCGCCTTCCAGCACCAGCCGCGCGCGGATCGCCCCGGCATTGGCGGCGGTGAGGACGTCGGGCCGCGCGGCGGGCACCAGGATGTCGCAATCGACGGTGAATTCCTCGCCCGGGGCGAGCCGCCTTGCACCGGCGATGTCGGCGACGCTGCGGCCCTCGGCCTTCAGCGCATCGAGGCGTGCGAGGTCGAGCCCGTTCTCGCTCGCCGCCCCGCCGCGGGAATCCGAGACCGCCACCACGACCGCGCCCATGCCGGCAAGCAGGCGCGCCGTCCAGCGCCCGACCGCACCGTAGCCCTGGACCGCGACCCGCGCGCCCTTCGTGGCGATGCCCGCGACCTCTTCGGCCGCGCGGGCGGCGGCGGCGAGCCCGTGGCCGGTCGCGCCGATCTCGTCGAGCGGGATGCCCCCGACTTCGCGCGGCAGGCCCACCGCGCGGCCGATCTCGTCGCGGACCCAGGCCATCGCGGTCTCGTCGCTGCCCATGTCGGGGCCGGGGGTGTAGCCTTCGATCCCGCCGATGGCGCGGGCGAAGGCGCGGATCAGCCGTTCCTTGTCGGCAGCCGGCATCTTCGGGTCGGCGAAGATCACCGATTTGCCGCCGCCATGCGGCAGGCTGGCAGCGGCGTTCTTCAGCGTCATTGCCCGCGCGAGACGGAAGCATTCCCCGACCGAGACGTCGGGGGAAATGCGGCAGCCGCCGATGGCGGGGCCGGCGGCGGTGTTGTCGACGACCACGACCGCGCGCAGCCCGGTCCCGGGATCGGTCAGTTCGATGACCTTCTCGGGTCCGAGATCGTCAGCGAAGGCGAAGGTTTCGGGCATCGCGGCACCTCCTTCAGCCGGATTGCTCCAGGTCGGCGATCACGGCGGCGATGAAGCGCGCGGCCTCGCCGCCGGTGACGGCGCGGTGGTCGAAGCTGAGCGACAGCGGCAGGAGCGTCCGCGCCTCCGGTCCTTGCGCGCCCGGCAGCAATGCGGCGTGGGCGCGGCCCGCGCCGAGGATCGCCACTTGCGGCGGGCTGACCACCAGCTCGGCATGGCGGCCACCGATTGCGCCGAAGCTCGACAGCGTCAGCGTCGGCGCCGCTTGGTCGTCGCGCCCGAGCCGCCGCGCCCGTGCTGTGGAGATCAGCCGGTCCAGTTCGGCGCGCAGCGTATCTGCCGCCCGCGCTTCGGCAGCGCGCAGCACCGGGACGTAAAGCCCGTCCGGCGTGTCCACCGCGATCCCGAGATCGACGCGATCGTGCAGCTTGCGGGATCGCCGCTGCGGGTCGAACCAGGCGTTGAGCGCCGGTTCGGCTTGCGCGGCCGTCACCGTCGCGCGGACGAGCCGCGCCAGCAGGTCGGCGTCGGGCGCCATCCATGCGCTCACGTCGGCCACGTCCTGAACCGTCGCGCGCACCACCTCGGCCGCGGCCGCCATGCGGCCGGCCATCGCCTTCCGCGCGCCGGTGAGGTCTTCCCAACCGTCCTCCGCCGGCTTGCTCTCGATCAGCGCCGCGACGTCGGCGCGAGTGATGATGCCGCCGCGGCCGGTTCCGGTGATGCCTGCGAGGTCGATCCCGTGCTCGGCGGCGAGCTTGCGCGCCGCCGGCATTGCGCTTGGCGCTGCGCCCTTCGGGGCCGCGGCAGGCGGCGGCTTGGGTGCGGACGGCTTGGTCGCGGAGGGCAGATCGCCCGCCACCGTGCCGGTATCGGCCCGTTCGCCGGTATCGAAGCTCGCCAGCGGCGCGCCGACGGCGAGGGTCTCGCCGGGCTCGGCCAGGAGCGCGGTCACGGTGCCGGGCCAGGGGGCGGGGATCTCCACCACCGCCTTGTCGGTTTCGACAGAGACGAGCGGCTGGTCCGTGACCACCCGCTCGCCCGGCGCCACGTGCCATTCGACGATCTCGGCCTCGATCAGCCCTTCGCCGAGGTCGGGCAGGTGGAACTGCTTCACGCCCATGCCATCACCTCCCGTGCAGCTTCGAGGATGCGCTCGGTCGAGGGCATGTAGGCGTGTTCGAGCTTCGGCATCGGCATGACCGTGTCGAAGCCGGTGACGCGGCGCACTGGCGCGACCAGTTCCGCAAGCGCCTCCTCGGCGATGCGCGCCGCGATCTCGGCGCCGAAGCCCGCGGTGCGCGCGGCCTCGTGGACGATCAGGCAGCGCCCGGTGCGGCGTACCGAGCCGAGCACCGCTTCGGCGTCGTAGGGTTTCAGCGTCGCGAGGTCGATGACCTCGGCCGCGACGCCCTCCTCGGCGAGCGCATCGGCGGCTTCGAGGCTCTCCTTCACCATCGCGCCCCAGGTGACGAGCGTGACGTCCGCGCCCTCGCGCAGGGTGAAGGCGCGGTCGAGCGGCAACGCCTTGCCGTCATCCGCGACCGCCTCGGTCACGGCGCGGTAGATCCGCTTCGGTTCGAGGAAGATCACCGGGTCGGGATCGCGGATCGCGGCGAGGAGGAGTCCATAGGCCCGCGCCGGCGAGGAGGGCAGCACGACGCGGATGCCGGGAATATGCGCGAAAAGCGCCTCGAGGCTTTCGGAATGGTGTTCGGGCGCATGAATGCCGCCGCCGAACGGCGCGCGGATCACCATGGGGCAGGTCAGCCGCCCGCGCGTGCGGTTGCGCAAGCGCCCGGCATGGCTCGCGACCTGGTCGATCGCCGGGTAGATGAAGCCCGAGAACTGGATTTCCGCGACCGGACGGAAGCCCTGCGCCGCGAGCCCGACCGCGATCCCGGCGATGGCCGATTCCGCGAGCGGCGTGTCGCGCACGCGCGCCGCGCCAAAGCGCTGCACGAGCCCGTCCGTCGCGCGGAAGACGCCGCCGTCGATGCCCACATCCTCGCCGAGGATCAGGACGTTCGGATCCTCCTCCAGCGCCCGGCCAAGCGCGAGCCGGACCGCATCGACCATGGTTATCTCAGCCATCTTCGCCTCCGTCGACCATGGCGCGCTGCCACGCAAGTGCTGCGGGCAGTTCCGCATAGAGGTAGTCGAACATCGCGGTCGGCGGGTCGGGCTCGGCGGCGAGATAGGCCTCGGCCCCGGCCTCGATCTCGTCGCGGATCTCGGTTCTGAACGTCTCCTCCTCGTCCTTCGTCCAGCCATGCGCGGCGACGAGATGCTCGCGCAGCCGCCGCACCGGCTCCAGCGACCAGGCGGCGCTCACCTCGGCGTCGTCGCGGTAGCGGCTGGCATCGTCGGCGGTGGTGTGGTCGCTCAGCCGGTAGCTCACGCATTCGATGAGCGTGCCGCCTTCGCCCGCCGCCGCCCGCGCGATCGCCTCGGCGACGGCGGCGCGCACGGCGATGACGTCGCAGCCATCGACCTGCTCGCCCGGCAGGCCGGCGGCGATCGCCTTCTGCGCCAGCGTCGCGGCCGCGGTCTGGTCGCCGCGCCGCACCGAGATCGCCCACTGATTGTTGTTGATCACGAAGACCGCGGGCAGCTTCCAGGCGCCCACGAAATTCAGCGCCTCGTAGAAATCGCCCTTGGAGGTCGAGCCGTCGCCGCCGACCGCGACCGCGACCCGGTCCTCGCCGCGCATCGACAGCGCGCAGGCGACGCCCGCGGCATGGGCGAACTGCGCGCCCACCGTGACGCAGATCGGGAAATCCTCGCGCGGGCCGGAGAAGTTCGATCCGCGCTCGTAGCCGCCCCAGTAGAGCAGGGCCTCCACGACCGTGACGCCGCGCCAAAGTTGCGCTCCCTGTTCGCGGAAGGAGGGCAGGAACACGTCCGTGGGCCGCATCGCCGCGCCGATCCCGACTGACACCGCCTCCTGGCCGAGCGACGAGGCATAGGTGCCGAGCCGCCCGGTGCGCTGCAAGGCGACCGCCTTCTCGTCCAGCGCGCGGGTTTTCAGCATCGCGCGGTAGAGAGCGACGAGTTCCCCGCGATCGTGCGCGAAATCCGGCGCCGCGTCGCTCAGATCGCCTTCCGGCGACAGGTAGCCGCGGCTCCAGATGTCGAATTGCGCGATCCGCTCCCCTTCGGTTCTTCTGGACATGTGCCCGAAACCTCCGATTGGATCTTTTGATATTCATATGGTTCTTCCACCGGCGTCTGACTACCCCGGAGGGCCGGTTCCGACGGCCGGGCGCGGTCGCGCCGCTGGCCGCGGACTCAGTCGGGCTGGAAGCCGCCGATCAGTTGGCGGAGGCCGAAGAGCGCGCCTGCCGCGATCGCGGCGAGCGTGACCGGGGCGGAGACCGCGAGCGTCGCCATCGCGGTCACGCCCTGACCCACCGAACAGCCGAGCGCCAGCGTGCCGCCAATGCCCATCAGCGCGGCGCCCGAGACCTGCCGGCCAAGCTCGCGCGGATCCTCGCAGGCCTCCCATCGGAACAGGCCGCGGATCGCGGAGCCGGCGAAGGCGCCGCCAAGGACGCCCGCCACGAGGCCGACCGAGAAGCTCACGCCGCCGGCGGTCGAGGTCATGAAGAAGATGATCGTGCGGCCGAGCGGCGCGGTAAAGGACGGGCCCTCGACGCCGATCTCGCCGAGGCTTTCCTCGGCGATCCAGGTGGTGCCGACGAAGCACCAGACGACGGCGAGACCGGTCGCGACGCCCCAGAGGATCATCGCGGGCTTGCGCCGCAGCGGCGCGTGGCCGAGCGCCCAGGCGATGACCGCCGCACCCGCGAGCACCGCGAAGAGCATCGGTGCAAGCCCCGTGCGCGCGCCGAGCCAGTGGGCGATGCCCTGCGGTCCCGTCGCCTCGGCCTGCGGGAAGAGCGCCGCGCGCAGGGGCGCGATGGGTCCCGAGAGCGTGACGAAGGCGAAGATGCCGATCACCACCACGACGACGAGCGAGCGCAGGTCGCCGCCGCCGAACCGCACCAGCGCCCCGAAGCCGCAATTGCCGGCGAGCGCCATGCCGTAGCCGAAGATCAGCCCGCCCGCGACCGAGGCGAACGGGTTCCACGCGATCGTGTGGTAGAAGGTCGCCGCCGGCCGGGCGAGGCCCAGGGCCTCGGCCGCGAAGGTGCCGAGGATCGCGGTGCCGAGCACGATCCCCCAGAGCCTGAGCCGGCGCTGATCGGCGCCGTAGGCCGCCGATTCCAGCGCGCCGAGCGTGCAGAACTCGCCGAGCCGCGCCGCAAGCCCGAGCACGACGCCGCCGACAAGGCCGACGATCGCGGCGAGAACGCCTGGCGACAGTGATTCCATTCCCGTCTCCTCCCTGAGATCCGGGCCGCGCGGCTCATGCCTCGCGGCAGAAGAGCTCGTTCAACAGCCCGATCATCCGTTCCGTGCGTTCATCCTTGAGCGAGTAGTAGATCGTCTTGCCGTCGCGCCGGGGCGTGACCAGCCCTTCGAGCCGCAGCCGCGCGAGTTGCTGGCTCACCGCAGCCTGCCGCGAGGCGAGAAGCGTTTCAAGCTCGGTGACCGATTTCTCGCCGCCGACGAGATGGCAGAGGATCGTCAGCCGCCCCTCATGGGCGAGCGCCTTGAGAAAGCCCGCGGCCTCCTCGGCGCGGCGGCCGAGATCGCCGGCCGCATCGGGGGCGCAGCCGGGCGCGCCGGGCAGATCGCGGCCGGGGACGCCGGCGGAGGCGGTCGGATCAGAAGGCAAGGTCATCCGCGACGGCCTCGATTCCGGCCCGCGCGCAGGCATCGTCGATGTCGGGTCCCGGCGCGCCGGAGACGCCGACCCCGCCGACGAGCGAGCCGGCCGCATCCACGGGCACTCCGCCGCCAAGCGGCAAGGCCATGCTCAGGTGGCGGATGCCGGACGACATCCTGTCGGGCGCGGTCTCCTCGGCCAGCGCGAGCGTGTCGGTGCGGAAGCTCACCGCCGTCCAGGCCTTGCGCCGGGCGGTCTCCTCGACGTGGGGGCCGGCGAAGCGGTCGCGCAGGAAGACCTGCGTGACGCCGAAGCGGTCGACGACCGTCACTCCCACCTGGTAGCCCTGTTCGCGGCAGTCCTCGAGCGCCGCGACGGCAAGCTGCAGCGCCGTCTCGGGCTTCATCACCTGAAACGTGACGAGCGCCCCGTCGTCCTGCGCCGCAGCCGGTCCCGCAAGGCAGGCCGCCGCCACCAACAGTCTCTTCATCGTGTCTCCTCCGTGGGAATGGTTCCGGTTGCGATGAGCATCTGCCCGAGCAGCCCCCAGAAGAAGTCCTCGCCCGGATAGCCGTCGATCCGGCCCGCCTCGCGCCCGTCGGCGATGAGGATGAAGGTCGGCGTGAAGACCGGCGGCGCGGCAAGTTCCGCATCGGCGGGGTAGGGGCCAGAGAGCGGCACCCGCACCAAAGGCGCGGCCCGGCCCTCGGGTGTCCTGGGGTAGATCGGCGCGATCTCGGCGTTCCATTCGGCGCAATAGGCGCAGCCCGGCTGTTCGATCATCAGAAGCCGCGTCTCGGCCTCCACCGGGGCGATGCCGAGGCCCGCCGCGACGATCGAGAGCCGTAGGACATGGAACATGTTGACGCCTCGGAGTTTACATATAAAAATCGTAATATGTTTTTGCGTAGCAGGCAAGGCGGGGAAATACATGCTCAGCGATCCGACCATCGGCGGCGCGATCATCGCCGGGCTTCTGTCCTTCCTGTCGCCCTGCATCCTGCCGATGGTGCCGTTCTACCTGTGCTACATGGCGGGGATCTCGATGGCCGAACTGCGCTCGGACCAGACGATCGCTGTGGGGGCGCAGCGGCGGCTGGTCGCTTCGGCGCTGGCCTTCGCGCTCGGCGTCACCTCGATCTTCATGTTGCTCGGCATGGGGGCGACGGCGCTCGGCCAGGTGTTCCGGCAGTGGCTGGAGCCGCTGTCCTGGGTCGCGGCCGCGGTGCTCCTGGTCTTCGGTCTGCACTTTCTCGGCCTGGTGCGGATCCCCTTCCTCTACCGCGAGGCGCGGATCGACGCGAAGGTGGCGCCGACGACCATTGCGGGCGCCTATGTGATGGGCCTCGCCTTCGGCTTCGGCTGGACGCCCTGCGTCGGTCCGGCGCTGGCGGCGATCCTGATGGTCGCCTCGAGCCTCGACGCGATCTGGCGCGGCGCGGCGCTGCTCTTCGTCTACGGGGCGGGGATGACCGTGCCCTTCGTGCTGGCCGCGGTCTTCGCCAGGCCCTTCCTGCGCTGGATGAACCGCAACCGCAGGCATCTTGCCCACGTGGAGAAGGTCATGGGCGGGATGCTGGTCGTCTTCGCGGTGCTGATCGCCACCGGATCGGTGAACGCGGTCGCGCAGTTCATGATCGACCACATGCCCTGGACGACGAAATTCATCTGATCCCAACCGGAGGACACCATGACACGCCTCATTGCCGCCCTCACCCTGGCCGCGTCGCTCGCGCTTCCGGCGTTCGCCGCCGAGCTTGGCGATGACGGGCTGCACAAACCCGACTGGCTGCGCGACACGTTTAAGGACCTGCGCGACGACCTCGCCGAGGCGAATGCCGAGGGCAAGAGGCTCCTGATCCTCGTCGAGCAGCGCGGCTGCATCTACTGCACGAAGATGCATGAGGAAATATACCCGGACCCCGAGATCGAGGCGCTGATCCGCGAGAATTACTTCGTGGTGCAGATGAACCTCTTCGGCGACGTCGAGGTGACGGATTTCGACGGCACCGCTCTGCCCGAAAAGGAGATGGCGATGCGCTGGGGCGTTGTCTTCACCCCGACGATGATCTTCCTGCCGGAGTCGGTGGGCGAGAGCCAGACCGCTTCGCAAGCCGCCGCGGTCGCGATGCCGGGCGCGTTCGGCAGGCAGACGACCGCGGCGCTGCTGACCTGGGTGAAGGATCACGGTTACGATTCGGGCGAGCATTTCCAGAAATACCTGGCCGCACGCTTGACCGGATCGGCCTCTAACTAGTTGTCGCGGCAGCCTGTATCCGGACTCATACATTCTAATATTCACGCAATTGAATTTTATGTTGCGT
>JBFKMA010000043.1:0-11305 GCA_041630175.1 Albidovulum sp. | reverse complement strand
TCGCGGCCGGTCCCGCCTTCGCCGATCCGGCCTTCAAGATCATGTGAGAACCGCCGGGCCGCGCCCGGCCCGGCAGCGAACCGCATATGGACTACCACTGGCGCGCCATCGACGAGAACGAGCCCGGCCCGAAATGGGCCGCGCTCTTTGACGAATACTGGCCCGACTACCATCGCTGGTGGCTGAAGGCCGGCGAGGAGCCGCGGCCGCCCTACTGGGAAAGCCGGAAGGCGCTGGCGGCGCATATGCCGGAATTCGTGCCGCTCTACGACCAGTTGTGCGAACTGGCGGGCGGCGGCGATCATGCGTCGCGGTTCCTCAGCTTCTGGTGTCCGCCGCCTTACCTTTCGGGCTGCAGCCAGGCGATCTGGCCGGGCCGCGAGCCGGTTCTGGTCAGGAACTACGACTACAGCCCCAAGGCCTTCGACCGGCTGATCCTGCGCACCAACTGGCTCGGACGGCGGGTCCTGGGCACCAGCGACGGGCTCTGGGGGCTCGTCGACGGGGTGAACGATGCGGGCCTCGCGCTATCGCTGACCTTCGGCGGGCGGCAGGTGGTGGGCGAGGGGTTCGGCGTGCCGCTGATCCTGCGCTACGTGCTCCAGACCTGCAGGACGGCCGAGGAGGCGGGCCGCGCGCTCGCCCGCGTGCCGACGCATATGAGCTACAACGTCACGGTCCTCGATGCGAAGCGCCATTTCCTGACGGTGCTGATGGCCCCCGACCGGCCGGCGCGGATCACCCATGCCGCCGTCGCCACCAACCACCAGCAGGCCGTCGAATGGACGACCCATGCCCGCATGACCGCGACGGTGGAGCGCGAGCGCTTCCTTCTGCAGCGGCTCACCCTGCATGTCGAGCCGAAGGAGAAGTTCATCTCGGCCTTCCTCAGGCCGCCGCTTTATTCCACCGCCTTCGCCTACGGGTTCGGCACGCTCTACACCGCCGTCTACCGGCCGCGCCTGCGCCGGATGGAACTGCGCTGGCCGAACGCGAGCTGGGCCTTCGACCTGCGCGACTTCGTCGAAGAAACAAGGCTGATCCACACGCCGGACGTCGCCGCCCGGGCGCTCTGACTTCAGCCGAGCGCCGCCCTGGCCCGGGCGAGCGTATCGCGGACGAGGAGGGCGGCGGTACCGGCATCCTCCGCCTCGGCGTAGCAGCGCAGTTCGGGGGCGTTGCCCGAGGGCCTGAGATGCAGGACCCTGCCCGAGCGGAAGGTCACGCGGAGCCCGTCGGTCAGGTCGAGCGCCTCTTCCGGGCCGTTGCCGTCGAAGAACGCGGCCCGCGCCGCGGCGTCCTCGGAGAGCCGCCGGACGAGGGCGAGGGTTTTCGCGGTCGCGACCTCGGTGAGCCGGTCGCTCGCGGTGCGGCGGGCGGGCAGTTCAGAAACGAGATCGGCGAGGCCGACGCGGCGCCGCGCGGCCTCGGCCAAGGGCAGCAGGATCGGCAGGAAACCGTCGCGGGTCATCAGCGGCAGAAGCGCGCCGCCGGGGCCGTGCGCCTCGAAGCCGAGAAGGAAGCCGCCATTGGCCTCGAAGCCCGCGACGCGGGCGCCGGTCGCCGCCATCGCGGTCTCCATCGCGGCGATGACATGGGGCGAGCCGATCCGGGTGCGGATCACCCGGCCGAAGCGCCCCGACGCCTCGATCATCGTGTTCGAGGAGACCGGCGTGACCACCGTATCGGCACCCAGCAGCCCGGCGGTCAGCGTGCCGATGACGTCGCCGGGGATGACCGCGCCCGCGGCGTCTGCCACGAGCGGCCGGTCGGCGTCGCCGTCGGTCGAGACGACGGCGTCGAGCCGCTCCGCGGCGGCCCAGCCGGCCAGCAGCGCGCGGGTCTCGGCATCCACCGCCTCGGTATCGACGGGCACGAAGGTCCCGGACCGGCCGAGACCCACGACCTCGGCGCCGAGCGCGGTGAGGGTGTCGCCGAGAAGGTCGCGCGCGACCGAGCTGTGCTCGTAGACGCCGACCCTGAGCCCCGAGAGCGCGCCGGACCCGAGGAAGGAATGATAGCGGCCGAGATAGGCGCTTGCTGCCTCGGCGTCGGGCGTGGCGGGCGTGGGCGCGCAGATCGCGTCGCCGGCATAGGCGGCGAGGATCGCGGCCTCGTCGTCCTTGGTGATCTCGCCCCGCGCCGAGTAGAACTTGAGCCCGTTGCGATCGGCCGGAATGTGGCTGCCGGTGACCATCACCGACGGCGCCCCGCGCGCCATCGCGGCGAGCGCGAGGGCAGGCGTGGGCAGTTCGCCGCAATCCACGACGTCCAGCCCCTCGGCGGCGGCCGCGGAGGCGACGGCGCCCGCGATCCGCGCCGAGGAGGCGCGCAGATCGCGGCCGATCATCAGAAGCCCGTCATGCGGCACCACCGTCAGAAACGCCCGCACATAGCCTGCGCAAAGCCCGTCCGTGAGCTCGGTGACTTTTCCCCGAAGCCCGCTCGTGCCGAATTTAGGAGCCATCTTCCCTGCAATCTTTCAGTGCGTTAGCGGCGGCGATTGTGACAGATCGGGCGGGGAAGTATAGTCTTGGAGGGCGGCGCTGCCGCTGCATTTTGGAAACATGCGTTCGGGCGCAGCGAGGCCGATCGCATGGCTGCGTTCGACGACGATGTTGTTGGAAATATTGCAAGATGAAGGTGATTGTTTCCGCTCTCGAGCCAATGTCATCCGCGCGTCAGGCCGGGGTCGCCCGAGGGGGCGCATCCGGTTTATCCTGCCTCGGGGCCATGGGCGCGTCGCGCTCTCCAGCAAGGGATGACCGATGAGCGCGAGAACCCTTTCGATCCTTGCCTGCGTCTTCCTGACGGTGACCGCGGCCTTCCTCGGCGGCATGTGGACGACCTACAAGGACTGGTGGCCCTGGCAGAAGGTGACCGAGCTGCAGACCGCCTGGCGGTCCTTCCGAGTGACCGGCAAGGTCCTGCCGCTCGACACCTATGCGCGGCGCAAGGCCGATGTGCCGGACGAGCGGCACACGGTGCACGACCCCGAGGCGTTCGCGCCCGGCCACTGGGTGATCAACCGCTTCGACGCCGACACCAAGACCTATGTGCTGGAGCTTCTGGACGATGCGGGCAGGGTCCTGAATTCGCATCCGATCGACTATTCGCGGGTGGTCGAAGGCGGCAAGCCCGACGAGTTCGCCCATATCGCGACGATGCTGCCGGACGGATCGGTGCTAGTCGTCTGGGACGACGCGACGGCGATGGCGCGGCTCGATGCCTGCGGCGATCCTGTCTGGGCGCATACCGATCAGGTCTATCATCATTCCATCGAGGCCGGCGACGACGGCTACTGGACCTGGCAGTCGGCGATCTGGAACGGCGGCGAGGACCAGCGGATGATCCGCTTCGACCCCGAGACCGGCGAGATCCTCGAATCGATCGACCTCATCGACGACGTGATCCTGAAATCGCCGGCCAACGCTCTGGCGATGAAGGTGCCCGAGGAGTTCGAGTTCGACCGCAACACGCATTACGGCGACAGGGCCGACATCTTCCATCCGAACGACGTGGAGGAGCTGCGCTCCGACATGGCGCCGGCCTTCCCGCAATTCGCCGCCGGTGATCTTCTGGTCAGCATGCGCAGCATCGACATGGTGGCGGTGATCGACCGCAAGAGCGGCCGGATCAAGTGGGCGGCCTACGGGCCCTGGCAGCACCAGCACGACGCCGATTTCCAGCCCGACGGCACGATCACGGTGTTTTCCAACAATACTGACCGGTTCCGCTCGAACATCGTGCGGATCGACCCGAAGACCGGCCGCACCGAGGATCTGTTCCACGGCAAGGGCGTCGATTTCGACAGTTTCATCATGGGCAAGCACCAGCGCCTCGGGAACGGCAACTGGCAGATCACCTCGACGATCCAGGGCCGGGTGCTGGAAGTCACGCCAGAAGGCCGGATCGTGCGCGAATACAACAACATCCTTGACGAGAACTACAATGCGCTCGTGCTCTTTGCAGAACATCTTCCGCCGGGCTACCTGAAGACGGTGCCGGTCTGTGGAAAATGACCAGAAGACCGGCGCCGGCGCGAATGGGGAGTGATTGCCGATGACTGACAAGATCCTGCCTGTGATCCTCTGCGGCGGGACCGGAACCCGGCTCTGGCCGGTGTCGCGCGAGGGGATGGCCAAGCAACTCCTGCCGATCCTCGGCCCCGAGACGCTGCTGCAGATGACGCTGCGGCGGGTGGCGGGGCCGGAATTCGCCGAGCCGATGGTGATCGGCGCCCATCCGGTGCGCTTCACGATCCGCGACCAGGTCGAGGCGGTGGCGCCGAAGGCCCGCGTGGTGATCGAGCCGGAGCGGCGCGACACGATGGCCGCGGTGCTCCTGGCCGCCATGATCGCGGCGGCGGAGGATGCGGATTCGATCCTCGCGGTGATGCCGTCGGACCACCTGATCCGCGAGATGGACGGGTTCCGCGGTGCGATCCTGACCGCCGCCGGCCGGGTCCGGGGCGAGGGGATCGCGGTGATCGGCGTGACGCCGCACGAGCCGGCGACCGCCTATGGCTACATCAAACCCGGCGCCGAAAGCGGGACCGGCACGCTCAAGGTCGAGCGCTTCGTCGAGAAACCCGACGAGGCGCGGGCGCGCGAGCTGATCGCCGATGGCTGCCTGTGGAACGCCGGCATCTTCTGCTTCCGCGCGGGCTGGCTCGTCGAGGCGATGCGGGCGGTCCTGCCCGAGGCGGTCGAGGCGGTCGGTCGCGCGGTGACGGCGATGAAGCCCGATCTCGGCATGCTGATCCCGGGGCCGGCCTTCGGCGAGGTGCAGGCGATCTCGTTCGACCATGCCTTCATGGAGAAGACCGACGCCGCCCATGTCGCGCCCGCGAATTTCCGCTGGTCCGATGTCGGCGACTGGAACGCGATCTGGGCCGCCTATGACAAGGACGAGGCCGGCAATGCGATCCGCGGCGACGGCCTCGCGCTCGACGCGCGCGGCAACATGATCCATTCCGAGGGGCGGCTGGTCTGCGCGCTCGGCGTCGACGATCTCACGATCGTCGAGACGCCGGACGCGATCATGGTGGCGCCGCGCGACCGGGCGCAGGACGTCAAGGCGCTGGTCGCAGAGCTCAAGGGCCGCGACCGGCCCGAAGCGGTGGAGCATATCCGCAACCACCGGCCCTGGGGCTGGTACCAGACGATGGACCTCGGCGAGCGCTTCCGGGTGAAGCGGATCGTGGTGAAGCCCGGCGCGAAGCTCAGCTTGCAGAAGCACCACCACCGGGCGGAGCACTGGGTCGTGGTGCGCGGGACGGCCGAGGTGACGTTGGGCGAGAGAGTCTCGGTCCTCCATGAGAACGAGAGCGTCTATATCCCGATCGGCGAAGTGTACCGGCTGGCCAATCCCGGCAAGATCCCGGTCGAGATCATCGAGGTGCAGACCGGCAGTTACCTCGAAGAGGACGATATCGAGCGGATCGAGGACGAGTTCGGCCGCATCTGAGGGGGCAGCCGCGGCCTTGCCCGGCGGCTACTGCCGGACGGCCTTGCGGAACGAGGCTTCGGCGCCCTCGGCGGCCCGGTCCCAGCCGAACATCCCGGCGCGGTCAAGCGCGCGCCCGGCGAGCTGGTCGCGCAGGCCGGGCGCGGTCAGGAGCCGGATCGCGGCTTCGGCGAGGCGGTCGGTGCGTTCGGGATCGAAGAAGAGGCCGGCATCGCCCACCACTTCGGGCAGGCTGCCGCGGTCCGAGGCGAGGACCGGCGTGCCGCAGGCCATGGCCTCGAGCGCGGGGAGGCCGAAGCCTTCCCAGAGCGAGGGCAGAACCAGCGCCTCGGCGCCGTTCAGCAGCTCGGCCATCTCGGCGTCGGCGATCTCGCCGGTGAAGCTGATCCGGCCCGAGGCGCGGGCGTCGCGGGCCGCACCCTCGGTCAGTTCCTCGACATTGTCCCAGAACCGCTCGCCCGTCATGCGCCCGACGATGACCAGCCGTGCCGCGGGGCAGGCGGCGAGCACATCGGGCATCGCCTCGATCAGCCTCAGCACGTTCTTGTGGCGGTTGAAGCCGCCGACATAGACCAGCACCCGGTCCTCGGGCGCGACGCCGTGCCGGGCGCGCGTGGCGGCGAGGCGGGTGGTGTCGGCTATGGGGCGGAAGGCCTCGAACGGGCCTTCGGTCGTCACGTCGATCCGGTCGCGGCGGACCTTGAGGATGCGGGCGATGTCGGCGGCGGAGGCCTCGGAAACGGTGAGGATGCGCGTCGCCTGCCAGAGCGCCAGCCGGGCCTTCATCTGCCAGAGCCGGTGATTGCGCCGCGTCGGAAAGATCAGGTCGGGGAAGCGTTCGGGGATCGTGTCGTGGATGCAGACGAGCTTCGGCACCCGGCTGAGGATCGGGTAGAAGGAATAGCTCGCCGGGAAGAAGAAGAGATCGCAGTCGAGCCGGCCAGCGGCGCGCGACAGCGCCAGCATGTCTGCGCCGGCCCGCGCGCCGGTGCCCGAGGCGGCCTCCGACATCGAGCGCCGGGCGCCGGCGATGATGCTCGCCACGCCCTCGGGCACCGGCCGCTCGGGCGCGCGGTCGAACAGCAGCGTGTAGCGGAAGCCCTCGTCGCGGGCCGCGAGCGCCGCGACGAGGCTGCGGGTGAAGCGGCCGAAGCCGCGCTCATTGTCCCACGCGCTGGCGTCGATCCCGACATGCATTGCCCGGCGCTCTCCTTCCCCTCGGCGGTTCCTTCCTAAGCCGATTTCCGCCAGCGCCCAACCGCTTAGACGCGCGCCGTCGCCGTGGATGTTGCATTGTCCGCAAAGGTAACAAAACCGCCACTTCGTTTCCTTGCGCGCACCGATCCGGGGCAGGAACGGCGACGACGGCCATCTAACAGGTGCGAAGCGTCGCCGCTTGGGGTAGGACAGGGAGGGATAGTCACAAGCGATTTTTACGACATGGCAAAGGATAGCGCTCCCGGCGGGCGGCTCCATATTCTGGAAATGCAGACCCAGTTCGGCGTGGGCGGCATTACGCGCCACGTGCTGGCGCTTCGCGACTGGATGCGCGGGCAGGGCCACCGGGTGACGCTCGGCGGCACGCCCGCCGCCTGGGCGGGGCCGGAGGTGGAGCCGGATTTCCTCGACCTGCCGACGAAATTCGTCTCGGGCGAAGGCGGCGCGGTGCCGCTGCGTCTCATCAATGCGGGCCGGGCGATGTGGCAGCTCCGGCGCTGGCTGAATCAGAACCGGGTCGATCTGATCCACGCCCATGAATCGGCGCCGGCGCTCGTCGCCAACCTGGCGCGGGCGGGCACCGGCATCCCGCTGGCCGTGACCTATCACGGGTCCGAGCCGTCGCGCATCGCCTCGTTCGGCGGGATCGCGGCGAAGGCGGATCTGGTGATCACGCCCTCGCACCGCTCGGCGGAGGACCTCGCGCGGATCGGCGGCGTGCCGGAGGCCAAGCTGAAGGTGCTCGGCCTCGGCGTCGCGCCCGCGCCCGAAGACGGGGCGGAGGAGATCGCGGCGCTGCGGCGCGAGCTTCTCGGCAGTGGCGACAGGCTCGTGATCACGGTGGCGCGGCTCGAACACCAGAAGGGCATCGACATCCTGATCGAGGCGATCGCCCGTATGGTCGGCGATCATCCCGGCTTCCGCTTCGTCGTGGCGGGTGACGGGCCGGACGAGGCGCAGCTTGCCGCGCTGGCCCGGGCGCGCGGGGTCGAGAACCACCTGCGGTTTCTCGGCCGCGTGAGCCGGCCGCATCTCTACCTGCGCGCCGCCGACCTCTTCCTTCTGACCTCGCGCTGGGAGGCGCTTCCCTTCACCATCGTCGAGGCCTTCCAGGCCGGGATTCCGGCCGTGGCGGCGGCCTGTTCGGGGGTGGTGGAACTGATCGACGACGAAGTCGGCGCGGTGGTGCCGATCGGTGACGTCGAGGCGATCGCGGCTGCGGTGACGCGGATCCTCACGGACGAGGCGCTGCGGCAGAGGCTGGCCGCGGCGGCGCTGGCGCGGTCGAAGCTCGACCGGTTCGATCCGGACTGGGTGCACGCGCAGTTCGAGAAGACCTATTTCACGCTGGCCGGGCGGGGATAGCAGGCGGCCTCAGCCCGTCATCCGCCGCAGCGCATCGGCGCAGCCGGCGAGCCCGCGGTCGAGGTCGAATTCCGGCGCATAGCCGAGCCGCGCGCGGGCATGGTCGATCCGGCAGAGGCCCGTGCCGGAATATTCCTCGAGCAGATGGTGGTTCGGCTGCAGCATGCCACCCTTGGAAAGCCGCCGTTTCAGCCCGCGCACCATGGCTTCGAACCGGCGGTGGCCGATCAGACGCCGCGCCACGGCGCTTACACGCGCCGCGGCCGAGGGGGGGGCGTCGGCGCTCTCGTCGGGCCGCTGGCCGAGCGCGCGTTCGAGCTCGGCAAGCGGCACCCGCCTGACGTCGCCGCGCCCGAGGAGCTTCGCGTAGCCTTCGAGGAGCGCCGACCAGGGGAACGGCGCGGATCCCGAGATCACGAAGCGTTCGCGGCCGAGATCGGCAAGGGTCGCCGCGCGGAGGCAGGCCTGCACCACGTCGTCCACGAAGACGCCGTTGCAGATGCCCTCGGGCTCGGGCAGCACGACGCCGCCCGCGAGCAGCGCCTCGGCGAAGCCGTCGGTCCAGAGCGCGGAGCCGGGGCCGTAGACGATGGTCGGCTGCAGGATCGCGGCGGGCAGGGCGCCCGCCATCAGCCGCTTTTCCATCGCGATCTTCGCCTGCCGGTAGGGGCTGCCGCCCGGCCGGTCCATCGGCCCCGCCTCGTCGCAATCGGCGTCGGGCCAGGCGTCGTAGACGACGATCGAACTCGTATGGACGATGCGCTCCACTCGCCCCGCCTCGGCCGCCGCAAGGAGCGTGTCGAAGGCCGCGAGATTGGCCGCCGCCGTCGCGCGCACGTCGTAGGCGAGGTTGAAGAGCACCTGCTGCGCCGCAAGCGCCCGCGTCAGCATTGCGCGGTCGTTCAGGTCGCCAAGTTCGGCATGCACGCCCTGCGGCAGATCGGAAAGCCCCGCGCGGCTGCGGGTGAGAACCGTGACCTCGGCGCCCGCCTTCACCAGGGCTGCGACCAGGCGCCGGCCGATGAAGCCGGTCGCACCCGTCACGAAGACCTTCCTGCCTGTCAGCTCTGTTTCCATCCCGTCACCCCTTCCTCCGCCCGCGTCAGAATGGCCACGGCCGCGCGCCATTGGAACCGCGCTGTCTTTGCTAGGCTGGCCCGAATCCGGTGGCTATGCTAGCGATTTTGCATTGTTTTCAGGAATTCGTTGACGCGCGGACCCGGGCGCGGAGAGGATAGGACATGCGGTTCGGAGTGATCGGTGCGGCGGGCAAGATCGGGCAGATGCGGGTCGCGACCATCCTGGCCGAGCCCGGGGCGGAGCTTGCCGCCGTCATGGACGTGACGCCGGAGAAGGCCGCGACCCATGCCCGTGGCGCCCAGGCGTTCACCGAGTTGGACGCCTTCCTGTCGGTGCCGATGGACGCCGTTGTGATCTCCACCCCCGCGCATCTGCGCGAGCCGCTGTGCCTCGCCGCCTTCGCGGCCGGGCTGCATGTGCTTTCGGAAAAGCCCCTGGCCCATACGGTCGAGGGCAGCCGGCGCATCCTCGCGGCGGCGAAGGCCGCGAAACGCCATCTCGGGGCCGGGTTCAACATGCGCTATTACCCCGCCTTCGCCTATGTGAAGGACGTGATGGAGAGCGGGCGCATCGGCGAGATCGACCACATCCGCGTCTATGGCGGGCATGAGGGTCTGCCGAAATTCGTCCATGACTGGGAGTACAGGGCCGAGGTCTCGGGCGGCGGCGCGCTCTGGGACGTGGGCATCCACATGACCGACATGGCGCGGCATCTTTTGGGAGAGATCACCGAGGTTTACGGCGTGGCGAGCGAACGGGTGTGGAAGGTGCCGGGATCGGAGGACAACGCGATGGCGATCCTCAGATCGCCCTCCGGCGTCGCGGCGATCTACCAGGCGACCTGGACCGACTGGACCGGCTACCGAAGCGCGATCGAGGTCTATGGCAGCCACGGCATGGTGAGGGGCGCCTACGCGCCGATGGAGAACCTCCTGATCACCATGGAAAGGCCGGGCGGGGCGACGACGCGGACGCGCAAGCGCTATCTCGACATCCGGATCCGCGAGAAGCTGAAGTCGTGGAAGACCACGGCGCTGAACTCGTTCCAGGAGGAGTTGGCGGACTTCATCGCGCTGACCGAGGGGCGCGAGGGCTTGCGGATCGCGGATGGCCACGCCGCGCTCCGCGCGGTCGAGATCGCGGCGGCGGTGCCGGAGAGTTCGCGGACCGGCCTGCCGGTGACGCTGGCCGATCTCGGCCCGATGCGGGTGTGAGCCATGGCGAAGACCGACGTCCCGGAGCTTTCGATCGTCGTCACCATCATCGACGGCGGCGACGGCCTGCGGGGTTTCCTGCGGGCGGCGACCGCCTTCGTCGATGCGCCGCCTCATGAGGTGATCGTGCCCTTCGACGCGAGCCGCCCCGAAGTGCCGGCGATGGCGGCGGAGTTCCCGACCGTGACGTTCCTCGATATCGGCCGCATCGACCCGATCCACCCGATCACCACCGAGGCGGGGCTGCACGAGCTTTACGACCGCCGCAGAGCGCGGGGGCTCGCGGCGTCGCGGGGGAGGATCGTCGCGATCCTCGAAGACCGCGGCCATCCGCGGCCGGACTGGGCGCGCGCCATCGTGCGGCTGCACGAGCAAACCGGCTGCCACGTCGTCGGCGGCGGGATCGAGTGCCGCGAGCCGGCGAGCCTGCTCAACTGGGCCTTCTACCTCACCGATTTCGGGCGCTACGGGCTTCCGTTCGACAGCGGACCGGCGACATGGGTGTCGGACGTCAACGTGAGCTATTCGCGCCAAGCCCTTGAGGACATGCGCCATCTCTGGAACGATCGCTACCACGAGCCGCTGGTCCACAAGTTCCTGATGGGCCGGGGCGAGACGCTGCACCTGTCGAACGAGATGATCGTCCTCCACGGCCGCCCGCCCTGCACGCTGTCCTATCTCGTGCCCGAACGCTTCCACTGGGGGCGGCTGTTCGGGCATATCCGGACGATGGGCATGTCGGAACGCGCACGCTGGATGCATATCCTCGGCAGCCCGCTTATCCCGCCGCTCCTGTGGGTCCGGCATGGCATGACGCAATGGAAAAAAGGAAGGGGCCTCAGATATTTGATGGCGCTTCCTTACGTGATGATCCTGACCACCGCGCAGCCGCAGCAACCGCGCCGTGTCCGCAAGGCTGAGCGCGCCCGCCGCGCAAAGCGCCGAATATTCGCCCAGCG
>JBFKMA010000042.1:0-11623 GCA_041630175.1 Albidovulum sp. | reverse complement strand
CCCCCCCCCCGGCCGCGGCGTCGAGCGCGCCCGGCCCGTGCGGAATGCCGAGCGCGCGCAGGCCGGCCTCCATCACCGACAGGGCCCCGAGCGTCATGTGCGCGCTCACATGGCCCATATGCGCGACCCGCAGGAAGTCGCCATAGGCGGGCTCCGTGGGCTCCGCCATGCCGAGCCCGAACCCGAGCGTCACGCCCGCCTCCCCCTCGCACCAGCGCCGGAGCCGCGCCGCGCCGCCGCCGCCGATCCGCGCCGCCGTGACCGAATGACCGCGTGCCGCCGGATCGGCGACGTTGAGCGCGATATCGCCGCCCCGGCCCCAGGCATCGAACGCCGCCCAGACGGCGCGGGCGAGGGTCGCATGGCGGGCCCAGGCGGCTTCCAGCCCTTCCTCGTCGAGCAGCATCGTCAGCGCCTCGCGCAGCCCGAACAGGTGATGCGTCGGCGCAGTGCCGCAGAAATTCTGCCAGTATTCGCCGGCATTGGCGCGCGGCTCCCAGTCCCAGTAGGGGCTCCGCAGATCGGCCCGGCGCGCCGCCGCGCGCGCCCGTTCGGAGAACCACACGAAGCCCAGCCCCGGCGGCACCATCAACCCCTTCTGGCTCGCCGCGAGCAGCACGTCGATGCCCCAGTCATCCATGCGGATCTCGTCGCAGCCGAGCGAGGCGATCGCGTCGACCGCGAGCAGCGCGGGATGCCCCGTCGCATCGATCCCCGCGCGGGTCGCGGCGACATCGTTGCGGAGCGAGGTGGCGGTGTCGACATGGGTGACGAGCACCGCGCGGATTTCCCGGGCGCGGTCGGCGGCCAGCGCCGCGGCGATGCGCGCGGGATCGGCCGGCGCGCGGCGCCCGCAATCGAGCCGCTCGACCGCGACGCCCATCCGCTCGACCGAAGACGCCCAGGACATGCCGAACTGCCCGGTGAGCACGGCCAGCGCGCGGTCGCCGCGCGAGAACATGTTGGCCGTCGCGGCTTCCCAGACGCCGTGGCCATTGGCGATGTAGACCGCCACATGGGCCTTCGTGCGGGCCGCGCGCTTCAGGTCGGCCATGATCCCCGCGGTCATCTCGTGCAGGGGGGCGCCGTAGATGTCCGGCGCCGGGCGGTGCATCGCGGCGAGAACCCGGTCGGGCATCACCGAGGGGCCGGGAATGGCGAGATAGCGGCGTCCGTGCGAAAGGCTCATCTTGTGCTCCTGTGGCACCGTCACGCCTAGTCCGGCGCCCCGGCGCCGTCAATCGCGGCGCGTTCGCCTTGCCAGTCCGGGCGCTTTCGGGCTAGATCGCGCCGACCTGCGGGGCCATGCGCGCCGCCGCCCAGACCGAAGGCCCGATCACCCCGTGACCCGCCGCGCCGCCTCTTCCGCCGATCCGACGCGCGCCTATACCTCGGCCAGGCTCTTCGCCCGGCTCTGGCGCGGCTATCTCGCGCGGCACAAGTGGACGATGGCCGCGGCGTTCTTCTTCATGGTGATCGAGGGCTCGACGCTCGCCGCCTTGTCCTGGATGCTGAAGCCGCTCTTTGACCGGGTCTTCGTCGGCGGCGACAGCGGCGCGATCTGGTGGGTGGGCAGCCTGATCTTCGCGCTGTTCCTGATCCGCGCGACGACCTTGATCATCAACCGCTCGCTCCTGACCCGGGTTGCGATGAAGACCTCGACGGCGATGCAGGTCGACCTTCTCGCGCATGTGCTGGCGCTCGACGGCCCGTTCTTCCAGTCCAATCCCCCCGGCGCGCTGATCGAGCGGGTGCAGGGCGATACCGCGGCGGTGCAGAACGTCTGGTCGGTGCTCATCACCGGCGTCGGGCGCGACATCGTGGCGCTCGTCTCGCTCTTCGGGGTCGCGGTCGCCATCGACCCGCGCTGGACCTTCACGGCGCTGATCGGCGCTCCGCTCCTGATCCTGCCGACGCTCGCGGTGCAGCGCTACATCCGCCGCAAGACCAGCCATGTCCGCGTCCAGTCTGGGCATCGCGCCACACGGCTCGACGAGGTCTTCCACGGTATCACCGCAGTCAAGCTGAACCGGATGGAGGATTACCAACTCGGCCGGTTCCGCGACATCGTCGCCCGCATCGTCCGCGCCGAGGTCAAGACCGCGGCGAGCCGCGCGGCGATCCCGGCGCTGATCGACGTGGTCACCGGGCTCGGCTTCTTCGGCGTCCTCCTGCTCGCCGGCGGCGAGATCACCTCGGGCGAGCGCAGTGTCGGCGAGTTCATGTCGTTCTTCACGGCGATGGCGCTGGCCTTTCAGCCGATGCGCCGGCTCGGCGACATGACTGGCAAGTGGCAGGTCGCGGCGGCGAGTCTCGAGCGGCTCTACCGGCTCTTCGACACCCGGCCCGCGCTGCGCATTGCCGCGACGCCGCGCCTGCCGGATCCGGCCCGGACCGAGATCCGGCTCGAAAACGTGCATCTGTCCTACGGCGATCACAAGGTGCTCGACGGCTTGAGCTTCGTGGCCGAGCCGGGCCGCACCACCGCGATCGTCGGCCCGTCGGGCGCCGGCAAGTCCACGGTGTTCAACGTGCTCACCCGCATGGTCGATCCCGCCTCGGGACGGGTCACGATCGGCGGGCAGGGGGTGGATGAGCTCGATCTCGCCGCCTTGCGCGATCTCTTTTCGGTGGTCACGCAGGACGCGACCCTGTTCGACGAGACGATCCGGGAGAACGTGCTTCTCGGCCGCACCGACCTACCCGAGCCGGCGCTCGCGGCCGCGCTCGACGCCGCGCATGTCAGCGAGTTCGCCTCCGCCCTGCCGCTCGGCCTCTCCACCCCGGCCGGCCCGCGCGGATCGGCGCTGTCGGGCGGCCAGCGCCAGCGGATCGCCATCGCCCGCGCGCTCCTGCGCGATGCGCCGGTACTTTTGCTGGACGAGGCGACCTCGGCGCTCGACGCGGTCTCCGAGGCGCTGGTGCAGGAGGCGCTCGAGCGGCTGAGCCAGGGGCGCACGACCTTGGTGATCGCGCACCGGCTGGCCACCGTCCGCGGCGCCGACAAGATCGTCGTGATGGACCACGGCCAGGTGGTCGAGGAAGGCACGCACGAGACGCTTCTGGCGCGGAACGGGCTTTACGCCGGCCTCTGCCGGCTGCAATTCTCGGAATGAGCCGGGCGGATGGGCCGGCGGACAGGGGTGACGACATGATCGGCGAAGCGGCTGCGGACCGCCGGGTTCTGGAGGTGACCGGCAAGGACCGGCGCGAGTTCCTGCAAGGGCTCGTCACCAACGATCTGCGCCGCCTGACCGACGGGCTGGTCTATGCCGCGCTCCTGACCCCGCAGGGCAAGTATCTCGCCGATTTCTTCCTGGTATCGGACGGCGATCGGATTCTCGTCGACGCCCATGCCGATCAAGCCGAAGGCCTCCTGCGGCGGCTGATGATGTATCGCCTGCGCGCCGAGGTCGCGATCGCGGCGACGGAGCTCCATGTCACGCGCGGGCTCGGTCCGGTGCCGGAGGGGGCCTTCGCCGATCCGCGCCACCCGGCCCTCGGCTGGCGCCGCTACGGGGCCGATCCCGGCGCCGCGCCCGGGATCGACTGGGACGCGATCCGGGTCGCGCATTGCATCCCCGAGGCGGGGATCGAGCTCATCCCCGACGAGACCTACATCCTCGAGGCCGGGTTCGCGCGGCTGAACGGCGTCGATTTCCGCAAGGGCTGCTATGTCGGGCAGGAAGTGACGGCGCGGATGAAGCACAAGACCGAGCTCAGGAAGGGCTTCGCCACCGTCGAGATCGAGGGCGAGGCGCCGGTCGGGGCCGAGATCCTCGCGGATGGCAAGCCGGCGGGACGGCTCTACACCCAATCGGGCGGCCGGGGCATCGCCTGGCTGCGCCTCGACCGGGCGGGCGGCGGGATGACGGCCGGCACCGCACGGCTCAGGCTCGCGTAAAGAAAAAGCCGCCCCGAAGGGCGGCTTTTCCGTCTCGGTCCGAAGCGGGTCAGGCGCGTTCGGAGTATTCCATGAATTCGGTGTGCACGACGATGTCCTCGTCCTGGCCGATGAACGGCGGAACCATGATGCGCACGCCATTGTCGAGAATCGCCGGCTTGTAGCTGTTCGCCGCGGTCTGGCCCTTCACGACCGGCTCGGTCTCCACGACCTTGCAGACCACCTTCTGCGGCAGCTGCATCGAGAGCGCCTCGTCGCCGTAATATTCGACCGTGGCCACCATGCCGTCCTGCAGGAACGGCCGGCGCTCGCCGAGAAGGTCGGCCGGAAGCTCGATCTGCTCGAAGGTCTCGTTGTCCATGAACACGAGCATCCCGTCGTTTTCATAGAGGAATTGCTGGTCCTTCTGGTCGAGCCGCACGCGCTCCACCTTGTCTTCCGAGCGGAAGCGCTCGTTGAGCTTGCGGCCGTCGCGGAGGTTCTTCAGCTCGACCTGCGCGAAGGCGCCGCCCTTGCCGGGCTTGACGTGGTTGACCTTCACGGCGGCCCACAGGCCCCCGTCATGCTCCAGCACATTGCCGGGGCGGATTTCGTTGCCATTGATCTTGGGCATCTGAACAAACCTTGTCGGAAGGTTGAATGGGATTGGGCGGCACCTATATAGTGCGGGCCTGCCCGAGGCAAGCCAACCAGATACGGTGGTCCCCCTCCAGAAGCCATGCGGATTTTGCATAGCAGTTATTCCAAAAGGGGAATACCGAATCGGGGTCGATTGGCCTTAGAGAGCAGGACGCCGAAAAACGCAAGAGCAAGAAAAACGGAAGCTGGGAAAATGCGCGATTTCGTGGACGGCACCGCATTCAACTACGAGCAAGGCCAGAGATCGCGCAAACTGTTCGCGGCGGTTGTCCTGGCGGCGCTCGACGATGCGATTGCCGACGACAAGAAGTATGGTAACGGGCCCGAGCAGATCGCCCGTTGGGCGCGGTCGCGTGACGGCCGCGAGGTTCTGTCCTGCGCCGGGATCGACCCGAACGAGCGGGTGGTGAAAGGCCTGATGGAATTCGTGGGCAAGGGCGTGCGGACCTCGGTCGCGCTGTCGCGCGAGGAAAGCGAACGCCGCCACGCCGCTGAAGAGGCTGAGGCCGCCTGATTTCCGCCGAGTTGCGCAGCGATGCGACGCGCCCCACCGGGGCGCGTTTTGCTTTTCCGGCCCGGCCTGCGGGTGTTGGCCCCGGCCCGGGCGGACGACCGATCAGTCGAGGTTGCGGCTTGCAAGCGCGCGGTTGATCTCGCGCCGCACGAGCATCCGCACATTGCCGGTGATGCGCTCGCCGAGCGGGCCCCGCAGTTCCTCGCGGATGATCTCGGCGACGAGGTCGCGCAGGATCTCCATTTCGGCCTCGGTGATGCCGTCCTGCGCGCCCGGATGCGGTTCCTGACCGGCCTCCTCGGGCGTGTCGAGGCTCTCGCCTTCGGCCTCTCCCGCGACCAAGTCGCGCGCGGTCAGGTTCAGCCGGCGGGTGTCGGCGAAGCCTGCCGGCGTGGCGGTTCCCCTCGCCGGCTCCTCGCCCGGAATCGCCGTTTCGGATACGCCGGATTCCGGCGCGCCGCCGGCCGTGGCGTCCTCGTTTTCGTCCGCCGCGGCTGCGAGTTCCGCACCGGTGTCCGCCACGGAGGCTTCCAGCTCCGCGACGGTGGTCTCAGGGGACATCCCGCCCGGGGAAGCTACGGCCTCGGCCTCAACGACGTCGCCCGGCGCCTCGGAGCCGCGAATGCGCTGCGCCGCCGTCAGAACCAGCTTGTCATCCGACGCAACAGGCTTCGCCTCCACGATCCCGGCCCGGCGGTCGCGGGCCGGATCGCGCCTGTCTTCGGACACGAGGCGCCGAATCGAAGACAGAACGTCCTGAATTTCCATGTTCTCTAACGGATCAGACATATCGCTTCCTCATCCTCTCCCGACGGCCAGTGTAGGTCCGCCGGGACGGGCCGACAACCGCCGACAGGAGGTCAGTCCCTTCCGATCGCCTTCAGAACGCGGTCGAGGCTCTTGCCCTGCACCGAGGTCACCGGCGCCGATCTGACGGCGTTGTAATAGGCTTCCGGGTCGTAGATCGGAACGCCGAGCTGCAGATGCTCGGCCGTCAGAAGCCCCATGGAGGACAGCAGCGCGTAGATGGCGACCTGGAGATTGGCCTCGGCGGTGATGCGGTCGGCGCGGGCATCGAGCAGCGCCTGCTCGGCGTCGAGCACGTCGAGCGTGGTCCGCGCGCCGAGCTTGGCTTCCTCCTGCACGCCCTCATAGGCGATCGTGGCGGCGGCGATCTGACGTTCGGTCGCGGTGAGCTGGGCGCGGGCGGCCTCGATATCGGCCCAGGTCCGGCCGACGTTCTGGACGACGATGACGCTCGACTGCAGCAGCGTCGAACGCGCGGCGTCGCGATTCGCGATGGCCTGCCGGTGGTTGGCCGACAGCGCGCCGCCGGCATAGATCGTCTGCCTGAGCTCGACCCCGACCGACGCGTTGTTGTCCGCGTCGTCATGCAGGCTGACCCCGGCATTTCCGCGCAGGACGGGCATCCGCTCCGCCGCCGCGAACGCGACCTGGAGGTCGGCGGCGCTGGCCTGGTGCTGGGCCTGGCGGATCGCCGGATGGGTGCGCTGCGCGACGGCGCGCGCCTCGTCGAGCGATCGCGGCAGAACCGGCGCGGCCGGCGCCGCGGCGAGCGTGGCGGGATAGTGGCCGATGGCGGCGTTGTAGGCCTCGCGTGCCGCGGCGTGCAGGCCCTGCGCGGCGGCGAGCGACGCCCGCGCCGCGTCAAGCGCGGCCTCGGCCTGCGCCACATCGGTCCGGGTCACCTCGCCCACCTCGAACTGGTCGCGCGTGGCGCGCAGCGTCTCGCTGAGGAGCCGCACGGAGTTCTCGTTGATCGCCACGTTCTCGAGCGTGCCGCGGACGCCGAAAAAGGCCGAGACCGCGGCGAGCAGCACGTCCTGCTCGACACTCACGAGCGCCTGGCGCGTCGCCAGGACGGATTCCTCGGCGATGTCGACATTGAGCCGCGAGCGGCCGAAATCGTAGATCAGAACCCGCCCCTGGAGCGCCAGCGACGTCGCGATGTCCTGGTCCTGCCGGGCGCTGCTGATCGAGGAGTTGAGGATCCATTCCAGCACCGGCCGCAGCGCCGCGACGGCGCGCGCCACGTCCTCGTCGGCCGCCCGCAGCACGGCGCGGTTCTGCTCGATGAGGTTGGAGGTCTTGTAGGCCGAGACCAGTGCGTCGGCCAGCGTCTCGGACCGCGCCGGCGCTCCGGCGGCAAGTCCGAGCGCACAGAGTCCGGCGGCGATCAGGGTTCTGGGTGCAAGACGTTTCCGCGTCATCATCTTCCTCTACGCTCCCTGATGTCCGGGGATCGCCCGCCCCGGCCGCGCCCCGGTCAAAGCGTGAATGCTCGCCGGGCCTCGAAACCGGGCAGGATCGGCGCCGAGGCGTTGAATGTGAAACGCCAGGTGACGCGGCCCTCGCTCTTGTGGCCAATGCGGCACAGGCCGAGCGCACCGTCCATGAACAGGCAGGCGATGCGGCCGCCCTCCTTCAGCTGGTCGAGGATCGCCTGCGGCACCGTCTCGGCGGCGCCCTCTATGACGATGGCGTCATAGGGGCCGTGCTTGGCCGCGCCGGCGGCCAGCGGCGCCTCGATCACCGCCGCGTTGTCGACGCCGGCCTCGGCCAGACGCTGTTCGGCCTGCTGCGCGAGGCCCGCATCTTCCTCGACGGCGACCACCGCTTCGGCGATCCGCGCGATCACCGCGGCGGAATAGCCGAGCCCGCAGCCGATATCGAGCACGAGATCGCCCGCCTGGATGTCGAGCGCATCGAGCATCTTGGCGAGGGTGCGCGGCTCGAGCATCTCGCGGCCGCCGCCGATGTCGATATTGTCACCGACATAGGCCGCCTCGCGCTGCGGGCCGGGCACGAAGGCCTCGCGCGGGACCGCCAGCATGGCCTCGATGATCGGGAACTTGGTCACGTCGTTGGGGCGCACCTGAGTGTCGACCATCATCGTGCGACGAGCGGCAAAATCGGTCATCTATTGAACTCTTCGGTCTGGCATTCGGCTGTGCAACCTCTTGCCATAGAACCGTGGGGGGAGCAACGGGGCAGGACGCCGCCCTGGCGCGCACAGATCGCCGCAAGGCGGCCGAAGGCATGCGCGCCGGGATACCTGCAGCTAGAGATAGCCGTGGGCGCGGAAGCTCAGTTCCCGCGACTTGCCGATGATCAGATGGTCGTGCAGCACGATCCCCATGACCCGGGCGGCCGCCTGGATCTGCCCGGTCACGGCGATGTCCTGCTCGGACGGGGTCGGGTCGCCGGACGGGTGGTTGTGGACGAGGATCAGCGCGCTCGCGTTCAACTCCAGCGCCCGCTTGACGACCTCGCGCGGATAGACCGGGACGTGATCGACGGTGCCGCGGGCCTGCTCCTCGTCGGCGATCAGCACGTTCTTGCGGTCGAGGAATAACAGGCGGAACTGCTCGGTCTCGCGATGGGCCATCGAGGTGCGGCAATAGTCGAGGAGTTGATCCCAGGACGACAGGACCGCGCGGTGCATCACCCTGGCCCGCGCCAGCCGGTGCGCCGCCGCCTCGACGATTTTCAGTTCCTGCACGACGGCGTCGCCGACGCCCGGAACCTCGCCCAGACGGTGCGGCGGCGCCGAGAGCACCCGGTTGAAATCGCCGAACGTGTCGAGCAGCCGCCGCGCCAGCGGCTTCACGTCCTGGCGCGGGATCGCCCGGAACAGCACAAGCTCGAGAAGCTCGTAATCCGGCATCGCCGCTGCGCCGCCCTCCATGAAGCGGGCACGCAGCCGCTGGCGGTGGTCCCTGATATAGGAGGGCAGCTTGCCGGGCGCGAGCGCCGCCTCGGGCGCCTCGTCGCCCGGAAAGAGCGGCATCGGAGCTTCGTGAAAGGCGCGAGTCGGTCCCATGGCCCGAGGCTCGCGCGGCAGGGTGAAGAAACGGTTAATGCAGAAGGGTCAGGCGCGTTCGACCCGACCTTGCCAGCTGGACGGTCGCTTGTGCCGCGCGCTCCCGGCCCGCCGCCTGGGCGGCGGGCGTTCGGCGGGGAAACGCTCAACCGGAGCGTTTCCGCTTCCGCCTCACCCCTTCATTCCGTCCCAGAAGCTGCGCACCTTCGAGAAGAACGACGACCCTTCCGGGTTGTTGTCCTCGCTCAGCCGCTCGAACTCGCGCAGCAGTTCGCGCTGGCGCGCGGTCAGGTTCACCGGGGTTTCCACCGCGACCTCGATCAGCATGTCGCCGATGCCGCCGCCCCGGAGCGCCGGCATGCCCTTGCCGCGCAGCCGCATCTGCTTGCCGGTCTGGGTGCCGGCGGGGATCTTCACGCGCGATCGGCCGCCGTCGATCGAGGGCACCTCGACCTCACCGCCGAGTGTGGCGGCGGTCATCGAGACCGGAACCCGGCAGTAGAGGTTCACGCCGTCGCGCTGGAAGAGCGCGTGTTCGCGGACCTCGATGAAGATGTAGAGATCGCCCGGGGGGCCGCCGCGCATCCCGGCCTCGCCCTCTCCGGCGAGGCGGATGCGGGTGCCGGTCTCGACGCCCGCGGGGATGTTCACGGAAAGCTGGCGCTCCTTCTCGGTGCGGCCGGCGCCGTGGCAGGTCTTGCAGGGATTCTTGATCGTCTGGCCGAGCCCGCCGCAGGTCGGGCAGGTGCGCTCGACGGTGAAGAAGCCCTGCTGGGCACGGACCTTGCCCATGCCCGAGCAGGTCGGGCAGGACTGGGGCTCGGCGCCGCCTTCAGCGCCGGTGCCGCTGCAGGCGCCGCAGGCGACCGAGGTCGGCACGGTGATGGATTTCTGAACCCCGCTGAACGCCTCCTCCAGCGTCACGCGCAGGTTGTAGCGCAGGTCCGAGCCGCGCTGGGCGCGACTCCGGCCGCCGCCGCCGCGGCCGCCCATGAAGTCGCCGAAGAGATCCTCGAACACGTCCGAGAAGGCGGAGGCGAAATCGCCCTGCTGGCTGTAGCCGCCATGCCCGCCGCGGGAAGCGCCGGCCATGCCGCTCTCGAAGGCCGCATGGCCGAAGCGGTCATAGGCGGCCTTGCGGGTGTCGTCCTTCAGGACGTCGTAGGCCTCGTTCACTTCCTTGAACTGGGCCTCGGATTCGGTCTTGTCCTTGTTGCGGTCGGGGTGGAGTTCCTTGGCCTTGCTGCGGTAGGCCTTCTTGATCTCGTCGGCGGATGCACCGCGCGACACGCCCAGGACCTCGTAGAAATCGCGTTTCGCCATTCTTCGCCCTCTCGGGGAACGCGCGGGCCGGCCCGACGATGGTCAGGCCGGCCTGGTGGTTCCGGTCGCGTTACTTGCGCTTCTTGTCTTCGCCGAGGTCCTCGAAGTCGGCATCGACGATGTCGTCATCGACGCTGCGCGGACCTTCCTCTTCCTCCCCCGACGGCGCGCCCTCGGCCTGCTGCGCCTTGTAGATCGCCTCGCCGAGCTTCATCGCCGCGTCGGTGACGTTCTGGATGCCGCCCTTGATCTTGCCGGCATCCTCGGACTTCAGCGTCTCCTCGAGCGCGCCGATCGCCAGTTCGATCGCCTCGACGGTGGAGGCGTCGACCTTGTCGCCATGCTCCTCGAGCGCCTTGCGGGTCGAGTGGATGAGGCTTTCGGCCTGGTTCCTGGCCTCGACGAGTTCCTTGCGCTTGCGGTCGCCCTCGGCATTGGCCTCGGCGTCCTTGACCATCTTCTCGATGTCCTCGTCGGAAAGACCGCCCGAGGCCTGGATGGTGATCGCCTGCTCCTTGCCGGTGCCCTTGTCCTTGGCCTTGACGTGGACGATGCCATTGGCGTCGATGTCGAAGGTGACCTCGATCTGCGGCATGCCACGCGGCGCCGGCGGGATTTCCTCGAGGTTGAACTGACCGAGGAGCTTGTTGTCCGCGGCCATCTCGCGCTCGCCCTGGAACACCCGGAGCGTCACCGCGTTCTGGTGGTCCTCGGCGGTGGAGAAGATCTGGCTCTTCTTGGTCGGGATCGTGGTGTTGCGGTCGATGAGACGGGTGAAGACGCCGCCGAGGGTCTCGATGCCGAGCGAGAGCGGCGTGACGTCGAGAAGCACGACGTCCTTGACGTCGCCCTGCAGCACGCCAGCCTGGATCGCCGCGCCGAGCGCCACGACCTCGTCGGGGTTCACGCCCTTGTGCGGCTCCTTGCCGAAGAAGTTCGTCACTTCCTCGATCACCTTCGGCATCCGGGTCATGCCGCCGACCAGCACCACCTCGTCGATGTCACCCTTCGAGAGGCCCGCATCCTTGAGCGCGTCGGCGCAGGGCTTCATCGATTTCTTGATGAGGTCGGCGACCAGCGATTCCAGCTTCGCGCGGGTCAGCTTCATCACCATGTGCAGCGGCGTGCCGGTGTTCTTGTCCATCGAGATGAACGGCTGGTTGATCTCGGTCTGCTGGCTGGAGCTGAGCTCGATCTTCGCCTTCTCGGCGGCTTCCTTCAGACGCTGCAGCGCCATCTTATCGCCGGTCAGGTCGACGCCATGCTCCTTTTTGAACTCCTCGGCGAGGTAGTTCACGATGCGCATGTCGAAGTCCTCGCCGCCGAGGAAGGTGTCGCCGTTGGTCGACTTCACCTCGAAGAGGCCGTCGTCGATCTCGAGGATCGAGATGTCGAAGGT